>JAYUWZ010000853.1:0-6461 GCA_043753265.1 Verrucomicrobiaceae bacterium | reverse complement strand
TGGTTGCCGGGGAAGAAATCCTCACACTTCTCGGGAATGCGATCGTCCACCACGTCATAAATGAGGGAGCGCGGATCGTCGGTATTGATGGCCTCGTTGCGCAGACCGTAGACGACTTCGCGCTGGCGGTTCATCACGTCGTCGAAATCGAGCGTGCGCTTGCGAATCATGTAGTTACGGCCCTCGACGCGCTTCTGCGCGGTTTCCACGGATTTGTTGAGCCATGGATGCTCGAGTGCCTCGCCTTCCTTCATGCCGAAGCGCTCCATGAGGCTGGTCATGCGCTGAGCCGCGCCGAAGTTGCGCATGAGGTCATCCTCAAACGAAACGAAGAAGCGCGAGTAACCGGGGTCGCCCTGGCGGGAGCTACGGCCGCGCAACTGGCGGTCGATACGGCGCGACTCGTGGCGCTCCGTGGCGAGCACGTAGAGACCGCCGGCCTCGGCCACGCCGGGCCCGAGTTTGATGTCGGTGCCACGGCCTGCCATGTTGGTGGAGATGGTCACCGCACCCAACTGGCCGGCGCGGGAGACGACTTCCGCCTCGTGCTGGTTTTGGCGGGCATTGAGCACCACGTGGGGCACTTTTGCGCGCTGCAGCATGCGGGAGACGAGCTCGGAGGATTCCACGCTAGCGGTACCCACGAGCACCGGCTGGCCCTTTTTGTTGGCCTCGGTGATCTCGTTGACCACTGCGTTGTATTTCTCGCGGCGGGTCTTGAAGATGAGGTCGTTGCCGTCCACGCGGATGCACGGGCGGTTCACGGGAATCACGGCGACGTCCAATTTGTAGATGTCGTAAAACTCCGCCGACTCGGTTTCCGCAGTGCCGGTCATGCCCGCGAGCTTGCGGTAGAGGCGGAAGTAGTTTTGCACCGTGATGGTGGCGAGCGTCTGGGTCTCCTTGTCGATCTGCACGCCTTCCTTGGCCTCGACGGCCTGGTGCAGGCCCTCCGACCAGCGTCGGCCCGGCATGGTGCGGCCGGTGTTTTCGTCGACGATGACGACCTTGCCCTCGGCCACGATGTAGTGGACGTCCTTCTCGTAGAGGCAGTATGCGCGGAGCAACTGCGAGATATTGTGGATGCGCTCGCTCTGCACATTCATGTGCTCCTGCGCTTTCGACTTTGCCTCCACCTTCTCGGCGGCGCTGAGCTTTGGATTCTGATCGATCTCGGCAAAGTGGGTGATGAGATCTGGCAGCACGAAGGCCTCGGGTTCGCCGGGCGACATGAACTGGCGGCCCTGCTCGGTGAGGTCGGCCTCGTGTGAGCGCTGCTCCATGGTGAAGAAGAGGTCTTCCTTGAGCTTCCACATCTCCTCCTTGCGCACGTCGGCATAGAAGGACACCTCGATCTTCTCGATGGCGCGGCGCTTTTCGGGGTCCTCCATTGCGCGGAGGTAGCCCTTGTTGAGGGGCTGGCCCCACTTCACCTTGCACATGAGCCTGGAGGCTTCGTCCGGCTTGCCTTGCTCGAAAAGCTGGAGCGCCTCGGAGGCGAAGCGATTGCAGAGCATGGTCTGCTTTTTCACGATCTGCTCCACGAGTGGCTTGTACTTGTCGAACTGGTGGGTGGAGACCGTCACCGGGCCGCTGATGATGAGCGGCACGCGGGCCTCGTCGATGAGGATGGAGTCCACCTCGTCGACGATGGCAAAATTGTGGCCGCGCTGCACCTGCTGGTCCTTGCTGGTGGCCATGCCGTTGTCGCGGAGGTAGTCGAAGCCGAACTCCGAGTTCATCCCGTAGGTGATGTCGGAATTGTACTGCTCGCGGCGCAGGTCGGGATACTGGTCGTGCTGGATGATGCCGACGGAGAGGCCGAGGAAGCTGTAGAGCGCACCCATCCATTCGGCGTCGCGGCGGGCGAGGTAATCGTTGGTGGTGACGAGGTGCGCGCCGCGTCCGCTCAGGCCGTTGAGGAAGAGAGGCAGCGTGGCGACCAGGGTCTTGCCCTCGCCGGTGGCCATTTCCGCAATCATGCCCTTGTGCAGGCAGTAGCCGCCGATGAGCTGCACGTCGAAGTGGACCATGTTCCATGTCATCTGCTGGCCGCAGACGTCGAAGGTGTGCTTGCGATCGGTGAGGCGCCATGCGGCGTTTTTTACTGCGGCGAAGGCCTCGGGCAAAAGCTCATCGAGGATGACCTTGTGGGTCTTGAGCTTGGCAGTGACGGCGGTTGCGAGGGGTGCGAGTGCGGCTTCGGCCTGCGCGCGGAATTCTTTCAGCGGCGCTTTTTCATCGCTCGCGGGAAGCTTGCGGGCGAACTCGATGATGGCGGCCTTCAGCGCGCCGAGTTCCGCCGAGACGTAGGATTCCTCCTTGAGGTCGTCGATGTAAGTCGCGAGCACCGCGCCGAGGTCGGCGGCGGGGAGGATATCCACGTGGACATTTTCCGGAGCTTCCTTGCCGAGCGCGCGCTGGTAGCGGGCGCTGATTTCGGCGGGCGTGATGGACAGGTGGCCGCGGCATGCCGAGATGCAGAAGTCTGAGAAGGCATTGAGCGCATGGAGGCGGCGCTTCCAGCCGGCCACCTTGGCGCGGAGGTCGTCGTCGCTGAGTTGGCGAAAGTTTTGCTCGAGCTCGTTAATCTTTGCGACGGTGGGTCGCAGACTTTTGGCGAGACGCGCGTTTTTGGAACCGAAGAGTTTTTTAAGCAGCCAGCTGATCATTTGGGAAAAGTAAGTTTAAAAGTTTGGTGGGCGAATTGTGCCCGGAAAGACAGGTGTTTTACGAAAAGGGGGGAGGTGGAGAAAAACTCCCCGCTTACCGATTCTGGTACGCGCTGATGCCCAGAATCCACACCCACCCTTTGCCCGTCCACGAGAAGGTGAACACGTCCGAGGGCTTTTCATCCACCACGCCCACGAGTGTGCAGGCGGGTGCGTTTTCCGGCCTGGGCGGAAACGCGGCAGCGAGGATATGCGCCGCATCCTCCAAGCTGGCGAGATGCATGGCGGTGAACCACATGGCACCCATGGGGAAAGCCGTTGCAAACTGGCCCCACTCACCGCGCAAAATCTCGAACCGGCGATCCCAGGCAGGTAAGAACTGGCCGTGCTCGAACAGGGATGCAGACTCATTTTTCCGGGGAATCAGCAAATCCAGCGCCTTGAGCTTGGCCTCGCCAGCGCTGGGGAACATCTGCTTGCTGATCGCGAAATACCACTTCGTGAGGTTCTCCGCCGTGTGGGCTTCCCGGCCCAAGCCATGTGCCTGCGCGAGCATCAGCAGGACTGTCACAACAGACCATCTGACGACAAACAAAGGCAATGTGGCGGCGTTCAGCATCGAATTCTATTTGCTGCCCGGCTTGTAGGCGGGAATGGCCGCGAGGTCGGCGGGGAGATTATCGGGTTCGAACGTTTCCACGTTGAGCTCGATGAGTGAAATGAAGGGTGCGCCGAAGTCGGGGATGTTGCCGCCGGAGCGATCCACGAGGGTGGCGATGGCCGCGACCACGCCGCCACGGGAGCGGACGATATCGACTGTCTCCTGCACGCGGCCGCCGCGGGTCACGACGTCCTCAGCGACGATGAATTTCTGGCCGGGCTTGATTTCGAATCCACGGCGGAGGACGAGTTTGTTGTCCTCTTTCTCGGCAAAAATGTGGGGCAGGCCGAGGGCGCGAGCGACTTCGTGGCCGACGATGAGACCGCCAAGAGCGGGGGAGATGACCATCGCGGCGCCGATGCCATGATTGGTAATTTTTTCCGCGAGCGCCGCGCAGACCTGGGCGGCGATGGGCGTTTCCTTCATGAGCAGCGCGCACTGGAAAAACTGGCGGCTGTGCAGGCCGGAGCGCAGCACGAAGTGGCCATCGAGCAGCGCGTGGGTCTTCCGGAAAAGGGCGAGAATTTCGTCGGGCTTCATCAGATTACTTTGCCGCAGTGCACTCGATTTCGACCCGCGAGCCACGTGGCAGGCCGAGCACGGCCACGGTGGAGCGCGCCGGGAAGGGCTCGGTAAAGTGGCGCGCGTAGACGGCGTTCATGGCCGCAAAATCATCCATGGTGGTGAGAAATACAGTGGTTTTCACCACATCGGCGAAAGTCATGTCGTTGGCTGCGAGCACGGCGCGGATATTTTCGCAGACGCGCTCGGTCTGGGCGGCGACATCCTGACCCACGATTTCCCCTGTTGCAGGGTCGAGGGGGATTTGTCCGGCGCAGAACAGCAGGTTGCCAAACGCGACGGCCTGTGAGTAGGGGCCGACGGCCTTGGGCGCTGCATCAGTGGCGACGATTTTTTTCATTAAAAGGGCCGGGAACCTAACAGTGGTGGAGTGGGTGTCAATGCGGGGTCTGGGGGACGGCGTGAGATGTGGAGAGGTGAGACGTGGAGACGATGGGGTTCGGGGCGTTTTGGTGAGGGAGGTGGATTATCGGCGATATCGGCGACGGTCGGGATTTCGGGGGTTGTTGCGGTTGTTGCAATGGATGCGACTGAGCGGCGTTGGCGTTTTTGGTGTGCCGGGGATGGTGAGGTTGGGGGGATTATGTGCGATGAGGTGTCGCCGATAATGCTGTGGTGGAAATGGCTGGAGATTTGGGGTTTGTGCGGAGCGGGGGGATTATCGGCGATGAATGCGATCGTCGTGTTTTCTGGGGTTGTTGCGGTTGTTGCAATGGATGCGACTGGGCGGCGTTGGCGTTTTTGGTTTGCCGGGGATGGTGAGGCTGCGGGGATTATGTGCGATGGGGTGTCGCCGATAATGGGGTGGTGGAAATGGCTGGAGATTTGGGGTTTGCGCTGAGCGTGGGGATTATCGGCGATAGATGCGATCGTCGGGTTTTCGGGGGTTGTTGCAGTTGTTGCAATGAATGCGACTGAGCGGTGTTGGCGTTTTTGGTGGGCGGAGGATGGTGAGGTTGCGGGGAGTATGTGCGATGGGGCGTCGCCGATAAGGCGGTGGCGGAAATGGCTGGGAATTTGGGATTTGTGCGGAGCTGGGGGATTATCGGCGATTGATGCGATCGTCTGGTTTTCGGGGGTTGTTGAGGTTGTTGCAATGGATGCGATGGGTGGGTGCGGGGATTTCGATGTGGTTTGTTCCACGTGTTCCACGGTCTGAGGGCCGTGTGGGGTTTTCATTCCTGCCGCCCGATTCGATCCTCCTTCTGCCATTCGTGGAGTATGGCACAGGGCGGAGATTGTTTCAATACAAGACGGGATTACTGGGATTTTACGGGATTGGGCACTGGTGGCTCGGGAGGGGAATGAGATGCGAACGGGTGGAATTAACGCGAAGGACGCGAAGGACGCGAAGTCATACAGGGGAGTGGTTTAGGGCCTCGCCTCGATGGGCTCTTCGACAGGCTTTCGACAAGCTGCTAATGACGTTGTCCTTTTACAGGAGGCAACGTCCTCGGGGAATCCTGTTTAATCCTCAAAATCTTGTAAATCCTGTCAAAAAGAAGGGTAAACGGCTTCTGAAATTTGTGTCCAAATGCCCATGCGACCTGCACACTTTAAAGACAGGATTTACAAGATTTTCAGGATTAAACAGGATTGTTCGTTTCGCTTGTCTCCAGAGGAAATGACTGTCTCCATGTTGGTGGAGGTGCGAACTGCGTGCGACCAAGCACGTCATCTCCGCACAGGAAATCACGCTCGCGTGTTGTGGTTCTCAGGGCGAGATCAGGGCAGGCTACGGTCCGTTTTTGCTCGGGAAGGTTGGAAAGGGGTGCGCTGCGTGGGGTGCGTTTCTTGGGTTGGTGCGGGTCGAGCGGGTTTTGTTGGTTTGTTCAGGGAGCCTTGCCGGGAAATCCCGCCCCGATGGAGCTGGCGCTTGTGGGGGGGGCGGGGTTTTGGAGGAATCCGTTGTTTGCCTTGGGGATGTGGATAAGGTCTGGGGATGACTGTGCTCAATGACATTTCCACCAGCCAAGATATCAAAACGCTCGTGGATGCCTTCTATGTGAAGGTGCGGGGTGATGACCTGATTGGCCCCATTTTCGAGTCGGTCTCCGGGTTTGATTGGGATACGCATCTGCCGGCGATGTACCGCTTTTGGGAGACGTTGTTGCTCGGGGCTGGGACTTACCAGGGGGCTCCGTTTCCGAAGCATGCGGTGCTCGCGATTCAGCAGGCGCACTTTGAGCGCTGGCTGGGGCTTTTCATGAGCGCAGTGAATGCGCATTTTGCGGGGCCCAAGAGCGAGGATGCGAAGGACCGGGCCATCAGTATTGCGGATACTTTTGCGCGACGGATGGGGGTGCTGGCGGATCCGGGGGCGTTTGGGCGGTTGCGGTTTGGGGTGGGGAAGTGAGGGATTAGGGTGCGGCGTGGGTAATTGCCTTTCTTCAGCGTAGAGGTTGCGTGGTATGGAAATTTTGAGTGCATTCCGAACTCCGTATCTACTAAGGAGACGCTGAATAATGCCTATTCTGCGATTTGAGTGAAAGAAAAGAGGGGCTTGGTAAGTCGCTGAAGCAAAAATGGCACAGCGGCTATGCGGT
>JAYUWZ010000852.1:0-6465 GCA_043753265.1 Verrucomicrobiaceae bacterium | reverse complement strand
GATCCCGTCCAAATCCAAAGGCATTGGGATCACCATGAAGTTCCACGGGATCTTTCAGTCGCTTTAAGCTCCAAAGATGACAGGGATTAGGGAAGGCTAAATAAACACACAGCGGGAAGCGTCTGTTGTTTCCTACTGCTACAGCCGTTCGCTCGTCTCCGCCTTCAGCATGTCCTCGATGGTCTCGCGGCGGCTGATGATTTCCAGGCTGCCATCCGGCTCCAGCCAGACCTGCGGGGCGCGTCCGATGGAGTTGTAATTGCTGCTCATCGCGTAGCCGTAGGCGCCCGCGTCGCGAAGCGCCAGGAGGTCGCCCACCTCGGGGCGCGGGAGCATGCGGGGCTGGAGTTCTTCATCCGCGCCACCACGGGTAAAGACGTCGCCGCTTTCGCACAGCGGGCCTGCGACCACGATGGGTTCTTCCTCCGCGCCGTGCCGTTCCTTGCCGAGCACCTCGATTTCGTGGTAGCTGCCGTACATCGCGGGGCGGACGAGGTCGACAAAACCGGCATCCACCATGGCAAATGTCGCACCGCTGCCCTTCGCGTTGTTCTGCGTGCGCTTGATATCGTGGACCTGCGTGATGAGCGAGCAGGAGGGCGCGACATAGTAACGACCGGGCTCGATTTCCAGCCGCAGGTCGCGGTGCGCGGCGGCGGAGATCCGCTGCTGGCAGCTCGTAAAAAGCTCGTTCAGCGGCTCCACGGGAATCTGCGATTCGCGCTGGCGGTAATTGTGCGGAATGCCCCCGCCGAGGCTCACGGCGGTGAGATCCGGGAAATGCTTCACCAGATCGCGAAACTCCAGCGCCAGCCGGGTGAGGTTGTCGTGCAATTCCTGGTACTGCGGTCCGCTGCCGATGTGCGCGTGCAGCATCGTCACCTTCATTCCAGCGGTCTCGGCGGCTGCCTTCACGGACATCAAATCCGTCTGCCAGATGCCGTGCTTGGAGGAGGGGCCGCCGGTATCGCAGGTGTTCACGTGGCCGTGTCCAAAGCCGGGGTTGATGCGAATGCTCACCGGTCCTTGGTAGCCCACGGCGGCGAGCTGCTTTATCATCCCTGGGGAGCCGATATTGGGCAGGAGGCCGTGACGGAGCACTACATCGAGCGCGTTGTCGCGGAAGACGTCAGCGGTGAAGCACACCACCGGGGGATTGCTCCCCTCAGCATGGCCTGCGCGGATTGCGCGCAGCGCCTCGTTGCCGCTCACGGCGTCGATCCAGATTTGCGAGGCCGCCATTTCCTTGAGCACCTTGGTGGCAGGGCAGGCCTTCATCGCAAAACGCGCCTGCACGTGGGGCGCATCCGTCATGAATTTCACATCGGCGATCCGTTGACGCAGCACAGCGGCGTCATAAAGCCAGAATGGCGTGCCAACCTTGGCGGCCACGCGACGGATGAGCGAAAGATCGAGAGACATGGGGGATCGACCATGCAGAGTCGGAGGCTCGGTGAAAAGTGCGAAGTGCGGGAGAGGCTGATCTGGAATGCGATTGAAACCGGTCTTAGAGCGAGCAAGCGCCCGGTCTTTTCACAAGCCTCCTTTTCTTAGCTCCCCGAAATAAAGCACTCTGTCATCATATCCTCGAAAATGGGGGCTGGACTTTCGGCGTCCGGCGCGGCCCTATTTTGGACCACCCATGCCCCGCATGAACAAACTTCTCACAGTGTTCGCCTCCATCACGCTGGCGGCTTCCGCGCTTGCCCAAGGACCGGTCCCCGGCGGCACACAGGCAGGCGGCCTCGACTCCCGCGCGGTCAAACTTTCGCAACTTAAAAACGGCGCATTGCAGTTCTTTGAAGGCGGCAAATACAGCGATGCCATCAAGAAAGCGGAGGAATACCTCGGCATGCTCGATGCCGCTGAGAAGGTGCGCGAGACTGAAAAGGTGACGTACCTGCTGCTGGCTGAGTGCTACTACCGGCTCGGCAAAGAGGACAACATCAACAAGGCCATTTCCTACTGGAACGAATTCCTGCGCATCTGGCCGGGCGACCCTACAGTCATCCAGGTAAAGGCCGCCATCGCGGGCGCTCACATGGCCATGAAGCAATGGCTGAAAGCCGTGGAGTGGTGGGTGCAGGTGGAGGCGCTGGGCAAGGCGCTGGAGCCCCCCACGAACCCCGATGCCACGCGCATCTATGGGCGCGATATGAAGGAAAATGCGCTGAGCGCACAGGCCTTCTCATTCAAGCAGGTGAAGCAGCCGGAGGATGAAATCACCGTGCTGGAACGCCTGGTGTATCCCGAATTTTACACCCCTGTTTCCGCCGAGGGCGCGGTGCGGCTCATGTCGCTCTACGCGCTGAAGCACGACCCGGCGGAGCCCAAGACGGTGGAATTTGCAGACAAGGCCGTGGCGCTGCTCAAGGCGCTACAGATGAAGACCCACCTGGTGGAAAACTTCATCGCGCTGAACAGCATCGCCATCAAGCTCGGCGACGAATTGCTCGATGTGCATGCCTACCTGAAGGCGCTCGAGGCCTACTGGGCGGTGCGGCCGCGCGACGTCGTGGCGGAGATGCAAAAAACACGCATCAAGGCCATCGAGCAGCGCATCGACCAGATGCTCGCCGCGACCAAGGGCAAGCCCATCGAAACCGCGCAGGCGAACCGCATCATCGACGAAGTCATCAAGCCCCGGCTGGAGGAGAGCAAAAAGATTCTCGCCGAGTTCCAGCGCGTGCCGGACTTCATGCCCTCGCTCTACTTCCGCCTCGCGCGCTGCCAGGCGGACCTGAATAAAAAGTGGGAGGCCATCGTGGTGTTCAACCAGATCCTGGAGGACTACCCGAACTCGCCCGTGCGCGAGCTCGTCACCTACAGCCGACTGGCGCTTTACGTAGAGCTCGGCGTGGCCGAGCGATCTTATGCGTATTGCGATGAATATCTGAAGGAATACCCCACCGGCCCGCACGCGGCGGAGGCCCTTTATTTAAAGGGCATCGCGGCGATGCGAAAGAAGGACTGGTTCATGGGAGAGAAGTTTTTTGCCGACGCGGTGAAAGGCCTCGCCGATCTGCCCGAGCGTACCGAGGCTGCGGCGCGTGTTTCCAGCGACCCGGCGGTGAAGGGCAAGGCCTCGACACTGCGTGAGGAGGCGGAAAACCACCGCAAGCTTTACTGGACGCAATGCCGCTACCAACTCGGCAATGCACGCTTCCTGCAAAACAAGTTCGACGTGGCGCAGCAGGACTTCACAGCGTTTATCAACGAGTTCGGCAGTGTCGCTGGCGGCAAGGGTGAATTCATCGAGGATGCGGAATACCAGCTTGCGCTCTGCCACTTGTTCCAGGGCCACTATCAACGCGACCCGGCCAAGAACAATGGCGAGGATGGAGCGATCGAGCGGCTGCAAAACTACATCACCAAATGGGGCGTGCAGTCCAGCTACGGCAGCGATGCCAAATACCGCCTCGCGATTTGCCGCTACGCCGCCTACGAGAGCGAACTGTGCGTGAAGGAGTGCGAGGAGTGGATTGCCACCTACGCCAACAAGAAGGACGAGATTTTACAGCCCGAGGTTTACGCGCTGCTCGGCGACGCGCGCGCGGCGCTGAAGGAGCACGCGCAATCCGCGGAGGCCTACATCAAGAGCTACAAGCTCGCGACCACCGACGAGGTGCTGAACTACTCACTGTTTGAAGCCGGCAAGCAGTTGCAAAAGGCGGCCGACTGGCCCGGCGTGGACATGCTCTTCACAGAGTTTGTGAAGAATCGCCCCGAACACCCTGCGGCGGTCACTGCGATTTACTGGATGGGCAGGGCCAAGGCCAAGCTGGGCAATCTCGAGGACGCGAAGAAGATCACCATCGAGGCGCTCACCAAACACATCGGCAACGCGAAAACCGAGGGCATCGAGATGATGCTGAGCCAGCTCGCAGAGTGGGCACGCCGCAAACCCGTGAGCCGCGACGTCGTCTCCGCGGAGAAGGCGCAGGCCAAGTGGGACGCCGAGGCCGAGCTGGCGAACATGCTCAAGCCGCTGATGGAAAATCCCAGCCCCACCGCGCAGGCGCGCCTGGAGTATGCAAAGGGCGAGCTTTACCGCATCGGCCGCACCCCCGAAAAGCGCGTGGCAATCATCGGTGGCGTTGCCGACAAATATAAACCCGAGGACCTCAGCCCGCATCTGCTCATGGAAACGGGCGATTACTTTTTCGCCAAGGGCGAGGTGGATCGCGCGGAGGCCGCCTTTCGCAAGCTCAAGGAGGACTTCCCGAAATCCGAGCGCGTCGATGCAGGCTGGGTGGGTCTCGCGGACGTGAATTTCGAGCGCAAGGACTTCAAGAAATCCCTGGAGCTTTACACCTACGCCATCGATCGCCTCGGTGCCCCGTGGAAGCTCAAGGAGGCGCTGATTGGGCAGGCCAAATGCTGGCTGGAATATGCGCAGCTTGAAAAAGATCCGGTCAAGGCCGGCGAGCTTTGGACGAAGGCCAGGAAGCAGTTTGAGGAAGTGGCGAGTGTGCGTGAATGGCGCGGCGAAAGCACCGCGCTGGCGCTCTACTACATCGCGGAGATCCAATACCGCCAGGGCAAATTCCCGGAGGCCACCGCCGCCTTTGAGCGTGTGACGGATTCGCAGGGCAAACACCCGCGCTGGGTTGCGCGCAGTTTTTTGCGGGCAGCCGAGGGTTACTACCGCCAGGGCAAGACAGAGAACGCGCAGCAGGCGCTGAAGCGGCTGCTCGATCCGCGCGATGCGCGCGGCGAGGTGGACCCCAAGAAGGTTGAGAAATTCAACGGACTGCCCGAACTGGAGCAGGCCAAAAAACGACTCACGGAACTCGGAGGCACGGTATGAAATTGCGCACACCCTTCATCGCCATCGTCATTGCCGCCGCCATGCACGGCGTGGCTCCCGCCCAGCAGGTCGCCGATCCCATACGACTGGAGATGGCGGATGGCCGTATCATGTATCCCAAGGCCATGCGGCGCGATGTCGACACGATCATCGCCACGCTTGAGACGCCCCCCGCGCAGCTTGGAGGGCAGCCGGGCAGGGGCGATTTCGGTTTCGCGCTCAAGGATGTCTATACGCTCTATTTTCCAAAGCCGGCGATTCTCGATTCCGCGCCGGTGATGATTGCCACGGGCAGGGCCTCGGAGGCCGTGACCTTGCTGGAAAAGGAACTCCAATACTTCGCCGTCTTCCGGGACGCCCCGGGAAGTTGGTGGGATGAGCTCGTGCCGCTGCACATCCAGTCGCTGCTCGCATTGCGCCGTGAGAAGGAGGCCGTGGCAGCCGCCGAGAATTTTGCGCGCATGGCCAGCGCGGAGGAAAACAAGCGCATCAGCCGCGCATTCACCGCCGTGGCCCGCACGCGCAAAGGCGACTACGAGGGTTCGCTGCCGCTTTACGACGACGCCTACAAGGCCACGAAGCGCAAGGACATCCTAGGCCTCATCGCCGTGAACAAGGGCGACAGCCTGGTCGCGCTCGGCGACGCGCTCAAGGTCAAGGGCGAGGTGGAGCAGGCTGCGGTTCGCTACGAGGCCGCGCTGCTCAGCTACCTGCGCATCCCGGCCCTCTACCCGGCGCAAAGACAGTACATGCCGCAATCCACGCTCGGCGCGGCGCGTGCTTACTTTGGGATGGACGATTTCGACCGCGCGCTCACGGCCATCAAGGAACTGCGTGAGTCCTTCCCGGGTACTCCCGAGGCCGAGGCCACCAATGAACTCGAGCCCAAGGTGCGCAAGCGCAAGGAACAACTCGCCGACCCGAAAGCGGCGGCAGCCGCAGCTGCAACGAGCACAGCGCCCGCGCCGGAACCCAAACCAGAATCCTAAACCACCATGGCCACCGCAACCACCCCAGCACCCACCGTTATGGCATCCAAGCCACCGTCGAATTCGTTTGGAGCCCGGCTCTGGAGAAAGATCGCGACGCGCCGTTTTCTGTTCATCTCCATTATCGTCCACATCCTTCTCGTCATCGGCGCTGGGTTTTGGATCGTGAAAACGGAGAGCACCTCGCGCAAGAAGTTCATGGCTCCGGGCGCGGGCCCCGATGCCGCGCGCCAGGGGGCCGAGCACAAGGTATCGCTGGGGCGCAAACAGAGTACCATGAGCGCACCGGAGCAGGCCAAGCGCGTGACCACGAACAGCGCGTTTGCCAAGGTCGCGCTGCCTGAGATGCCCGAGATGCCCTCGTCCACCACGGATGTGTTTGCAAACCGCGCCATCGGCATGGGCGGCGCGGGCAACGCCTTTGGCGCCACGGGAACCCCCGGCGGCGGTGGTGGCGGCGGTGGCAGCGGTATCAATTTTTTCGGCCTGCGCACCCGAGCCAAGAGCATCGTGTTCCTCGTGGACGTGTCGGACAGCATGGTGACGAGTTTTACGCCTCCTCCGCCTCAACCGGGGCAGCCGCCGGTCAACACCACCAAGGTCGTAAAAAATCCGACCACGTATGCGGCTCTGGAGCGCGAGGTGGCCCGCACCATTCGCGCGCTG
>JAYUWZ010000851.1:0-6468 GCA_043753265.1 Verrucomicrobiaceae bacterium | reverse complement strand
GATTGGCGGAGGGCTGGCAGGCCTTGCGGCTGCCGTGTATGCCGCGCGCGCGGGGCTCTCGGTGATTGTGTTTGAGAAAGGTCCGCATGCGGGTGGACGAGCCACAACGCAGACGGTGGAGGGCTTTCACTTCAACCAAGGGCCGCATGCGCTTTATCGTGGTGGCGAAGGTGTGGCGGTGTTGCGCGAACTGGGGATTTCATATCGCGGGGCGCGAGCGAGCTATGAGGGGAGTTGGGCTTTGCGGGGCGCGGAGTGTCATCCGCTGCCGGGGCGTGCTGAGGCTTTGCAGGTGACGCGGCTGCTCACCGAGGAATCGAAGGGGGAGGCGCTGGCGTTATTTGGTGGTCTGGGGCAGGCGCTACCGGCGGCGCTGGATGGTGTGCCGCTGCGGCAGTGGCTGGATACGCAAATCCGGCATGATGATGTGCGGGCCTTGTTTGAGGGCATTTTGCGGCTGTCGACGTATTGTGATGAGTTTGACGCAATGAGTGCCGGAGCCGCGCTGCTGCAGGCGGGCATTGGCGGGCAGGGTGTGGATTATCTCGATGGCGGGTGGCAGGCGCTGGTGGATTCGCTACGGCAGGAGGCGGAGTTTGCGGGTGCGCAAATCGAGACACGAAGTGCGGTGGCGAGTGTGGAGGCTGATGGCACGAATGCAGTGCTGCGGCTGGGGAATGGGACGGTGATTCAATCCCGTGCGGTGATTTCCACAGTCGGGCCGGCGGCCGTGTCCCGGTTGGTGAATGGTGGCGGAGTGATCTCGCTGGCTGCGGCTGCGGAGGCGGCGATTCCCATTTATGCGGCGTGCATGGATGTGGCGCTGCGGCGCTTGCCGAGGGCGGAGCATCAGTTTGCGATCGGGTTGGATCGGCCGGTTTATTATTCGGTGCATACGCGCTCGGCTAGGTTAGGGCCGGAAGGGGCGAGTGTGATTCACCTGGCGAAGTATTTGCGCGCGGATGCACAGGACTCGGTGGAGGAGATTCAGTGCGAGTTGGAAGGGGTGATGGATTTGCTGCAACCGGGATGGCGCGAGGAACTGGCAACGAAGCGTCTGCTGCCGCGCATGCTGGTCTCGAATGCTGTGGTGACGGCTGCGCAAGGCGGGATGGATGGACGGCCTGGACCCGCAGTGCCGGAGCTGCCCAATCTGTTTCTAGCGGGCGACTGGGTGGGTGCGAAGGGAATGCTCGCGGATGCGTCGCTGCACAGTGCGCGGGAGGCTGCAAAGCTTGCCGGGGAGTGGCTGGAGAGCGTGCGGCAACCGCGGACTTTGCAGGGGGAACTTGCAGCGCTATGAGCGGAAGTCTCAAATCGAAAGTCATGGAAGCATCGAACGCAAACGCCGCGGTATTCGAGGAGCACCGAACGCTCATCTTTGGGATAGCGTATCGGATGCTGGGCAGCGTCGCGGAGGCGGAGGACATGGTGCAGGACACCTATCTGCGCTGGCAGCGGCAGTCGGTGGAAGAGGTGAAATCGGCGAAGGCCTGGCTGACCTCGGTGGTGACGCGACTGTGCATCGACCACCTGCGCTCGGCACGGAAGCGACGGGAGGAGTATGTGGGAGTGTGGCTGCCGGAGCCGCTCGTGGAGCAGACTGCGGTCAATGGTGCGCTGGCTGATTCGTTGAGCACGGCGTTTCTGGTGCTGCTGGAGACGCTGGCACCCGCGGAGCGCGCGGTGTTTTTGCTACGCGAGGTATTTGAATACGACTACGAGGACATCGCGCGGATGCTGGACAAGACGGAGGCGAATTGCCGGCAGATGGTGCGGCGGGCGAAGGAGCACGTGGCAGCGGGCAAGCCGCGATTTGAGGCGAGCGCTGCGCGTAATGAGCAGATCGTGCAGGAGTTTCTCCATGCCTGCAGGGAGGGGGACACGAGCGGGGTGCTGGGACTGCTGGCGCCGGATGCGGTGATGTACTCGGATGGCGGGGGTAAAGTGGTGGCTGTGCGCGAGCCGCTGGTGGGCGCGGAGAAGCTGGCGCGGTTCTACATCGGGGTGACGAAGGCGAGGAAGTCGTCGAATCCGGAAGTGCGATTTGCGCAGGTCAATTCAGCGCCTGGGGCGTTGATCTATGTCGACGGGAAATTGGTGCAGACAATGTCGTTTGCGATTGTGGGCGGGCGGATTCAGGCAATGTATGTGATGCGGAATCCGGACAAATTGAGGCACGTGGGGGTGGCGTAATAGGAAATGCTCTAAACCACGCTCACAGCGATCAAGTTATAATCCCTCCACACCCGCAATCCCTTCCAAAGGCGGCGTCGCGCTAACGCTTGCCGCCGCACTCCATGTACGTTGCTCGTTTCGGAGATCATTTCGACTCGCGCGTAGTTGGTTACGGCAGCGGTGGGAGTTTTGCGGAGTAGGAGACGGCGCGGTGGCGGTTGTCGTCGTAGGCGAAGTGGAGCCATTGGCGGTCTTTGCTCACGAAGCCGTCGGGGTAGTTGATGCGGCCCTTGGGGCCGTCACTAGACTCGGGGACGAGCACCCGCTGGTAGGGCCATGTTTTCATGCCGTCGAAACTGATCCAGAGGGCGAGCGGGGTGCGTTGTTTGGAATTGGGGTTGTGGAGCATGGCCACGGTGTCGCCGCCCAGCGGGTAGAGCGTGGCTTTGCTGCCGGGATTTGGGACGTGAGTAATGGATGCGAACTCGGGCCAGGTGCGCCCGCCGTCCTTGGACTCGGCGCGGTAGAGCAGGCCGCCGAGCGCGTCGGCGCGGATGATCATGACGATGCGTCCGTCGCTGAGCTCGGCGAGGTTGTTCTCGGCCCAGCCGAAGTAGCGATCATTGGGCGTGAGGCGGATGTCGCCGTGCTCGCTCCAGGTTTTGCCTCCGTCGGCGCTGATGATTACGCCGTTGCGGGGATTGGTAAATGCGCGGTCGAGTGGAGCCTTGGACTGCTCGGCCTCGGGGCCAATGTAGTGCTGGAATGGGGCGATGATGCGGCCATCGCGGGTCACGATGTGGTTGCGGATGAAGGTGCGTTCCTTCAAGCGACCGGGGACCTCTTGTGGCTTGCTCCATGTTTTGAACGAGTCGTCGCTGGTGAGGAACCAGGAGCGCCAGTCATTGGCCCAGTGTTTGGAATGGGTGGAGAAGAAAAGGGTGCTGCGACCGTCCCGAATCATGAGTTCAGTAGGGCCCTGCCCGATGGTCTTGCCTTCGCGAGGGAAGCCTACGTCGAACGATTCGAGCTTGGACCACGTGCGGCCCTGATCGGTGCTGCGGGTGATGCCGGTGTAGTTAAGCGGGGAAGGCTCGGTGTCGCCGCCGGCGAGGAGAAAGAGAATCCACGAGGCGTCAGGGAGCTCGCGCAGCGTGGTGTCGCAGACCATGCTGTTGGGCTTGATGCCGTCGTAGGCGACGGTGGTGCGATCTTCCTTTGCGTCGATGGCGGCTTGAGCGGTCCATTTCGGGTCGGGCTTGATCGAGTTTGGGAGATGTGGCGCGAATGCCTTGTTTACGAGCATGCGCGGCTTGGAGCCAGGACTGGTGAATTTGCCGGCGAGCACGTCTTCCTCGCGAAATTTGGCGAGGAGGATTTCGGCATCGGTGTGGCGGTTCCAATCGTACAGGATGTGGATGGTGCCGTCGGGTGCCTGAAAGCCATCGGGGTAGGAGACCTCCGCACGGTCGTCGAGCAGCAGGCCGCTGCCCCATGTTTTGCCGTCGTCGTCGGAAAGGAAGGCCGTCATGCTGGAGCGG
Organism: Verrucomicrobiaceae bacterium; assembly: GCA_043753265.1. GTDB lineage: Bacteria > Verrucomicrobiota > Verrucomicrobiia > Chthoniobacterales > Chthoniobacteraceae > SXWH01. Next base: position 2,749 of record JAYUWZ010000851.1, on the reverse strand, counting down.
CGGGGGAGGCGTTTGTCGATGGGGCCGTTTTTCACGAGCAGCAGTTTGCCCGATGCGAGGCGGCGGATGAAAAAGCGCGCGCTTACATTTTTGATCGAGGATGGCTTGGGCTCGCTCCATGTGGCACCGTTGTCGGTGGAGTGGCTCTCGCTGATGCCCTGCTTGGTGCGGGCGAGCATCCAGAGGCGGTCATCGAGGAGCTCCACGATCATGTGTTCATCGAAATCGGTGCCAGGGAATGCCACGCCACCACGGCGGGTCCACGTCTTTCCCTGATCGGTGGAGGCGAAAACGTTGGCCATGCGAATGCCATCCAGATCGCGGTGGGCTTCCTTGAGCGATGCGGGACCGATGCGGTCACGGGTCCAGAGCGAGACGGGCAGGAGCCAGTCGCCGTTTTTCAGGACGGTGGGTTTGTTGAGCGTGCATCCATCGGCGAAGCGGACGGGCTTGGACCACACAGGCTCGTCGGCATCCGGGTTGTCGCACTTGATGAACCAGTCGCCGCCGCGTCCGTCGAAATAGCCGAGGCTTTGATCGAAGAAGAGCCAGAGGCTGCCATTCGGGTCAGTCCAGAGATTGCCCACCAGCGCACGCCGTTGGGGTGAATTGGGCGGATCGGTGGGATCGATGACGAGGCGAGGCTTGGACCAGGTCGCGCCGCCGTCGTCGCTGCTGGCGAGCATGAAGAAGCCATTGGGGCTGTCGCCATTGCCCACCCAGCAAGACCACAGGCGCCCCTTGGGCGTACGGTCAATGCCGATGATCATATTGCCGATGCGGGATTGGTCGGCGTACTCGGGGCCCGGTGTGGTATTGATGACGGGAGGATCGAGGGAGAGATCGAGATTCACCTGCGCCACAATGGACGACGAAGCAAAAAGGCCAAGGCAGAGGAAAAGGCGGGCGGGGTGCATTCGCGATTTAACCGCCGGGGATGGCAATGCTTTGGGATTTGCGATTCGCAACGACAGCCGAGCGAAGCGAGACAGCCAGCTGAAGGCTGCCCCGAAGGGGTGAGCGAAGCGAAGCAAATGACGGTGTTACTTCTTTCTCAATTCGGAGACCATGCTGCCGTCGGCGTCGAGCTTGCGCAGCGCGAGCAGGAAGTGGGAGCGGGTGCGATCCAGGTTTTCCTTGAGTTGAACCATGTGGACTTTTTCGTAGCGCACGGCTTCCACCCAGTTTTGACCGACAGCCCGTGCGCTGAGTTCCGGAGGATTGTAGGTGAGAACGGCACGCAGGGCACCGAGATAGGCGACACAGGCGGATTTCAACTCAATGGAGCGTGGCTCCAGAATGGGCGTGAGCCGTTGCAGTGCCTGACTGCACGCCATGAATTCGCGCTCTGGAAAAACGGTGATCCCCTTTCCTTCGGAGGATTTTCCCGTGGGTTCCTGCGGGTTGATGATGTCGCTGATGAAAAGGTACGAGGAACCGAGGATTTCCTCCACTGAACGATTCAGGCTCAGTGCGCCCCGGAGCTGGTTGTGCGCTGCGCTGAGCAGGATTAAAGCGGAAAGGTGATTGGGTGCGGAGCGCACGATTTCCTGCAACTCGGTCTGCACGATGGGGGAGAGGAGGTAGTTTGGCGTGACTACTGCGGGCAGCCGCGCGCGCAGAGCGGCGAAGCGGGCAATGGCATTCCTCACATTTTCAGGACGATCTTTGCGGGCGAGGTCGAATGCCTGATTGATCGTGCCAATCGAAAAAATCTGCGTCTCCCACAGCCGGGAAGTGCCGTCGAGCAATGCCAGGTCTGTGGCAGAACGGGCGTTTCGTTCGGGGATGAGCGTGATTTTGCATCCGCCCTCAATGGCTCCACGGAGCTTTTCCACGACAGCACCCACGGGCTGCACTGCGCCGTCTATGGTGAGATCGCCGGTGACTGCCACCTGGGGATCCAATGCGATGCGCTGGGTGGCTCCGAGCATTGCGAGGGTGAAGCCGGTGCCGGCGGAGGCCCCGTCCTTGGACGAGAATTTGTCCTCGAAACTGAGGCGTAGCGAAAACTCCGTTTCCCAACTGCGGGATTTTTTCCGCACATAGCGCAGGCCTTCCTCGAAAGAGGTCGCCATGTCCTCGCCCACTTCGGTGACGAGCTTTGCGTTGTTTTCGTCGGGAGCCTCGCGGGTGATGAATAGCTGGGAGCTGAGACCTTTGCTGGCATCGGTCCCGGCGCGTGTGACAAACAATAGATTGATGCAGCCGGCGTCCTCGACGGAGCGCTTTCTGGCGGCTCCGAACAGCAGGCTGGCCAGCGATTGCGCCTGTTTTTTGGGAGGCTCTGGCGGTGGTTCTGAATTATAAAATGCCTCCAATTCTGCGTCGCCGGATGGAATGGCGCCCTGTGGCTGTGCCGAGGAGTTGGGTGGAGGACTGTGCTGGGCGGCAAAGAATTCCCGGAGCAGCAATTGCTCGCCTTCCGGCAGGGGCTTGGCAGTCATCCAGCCGATGGCTCCCGCGAGTGCAAAACACGCGATAGTGGCCGCAGTGGAAAGCCCGCGCGATTTTGCGTTTGGGCCACCCATGAGTCGGAGGCATTCGCGGGGTTTTTCAGAGGCGCAGGTTTGACAGAAGGACAGAACGCCGCGCCATGCCACCTGGGAGTCGGAGAAAGTTCGCGAACAGAGTCCGCAGACAAAAGACGTATTGGGATTGGGCGGCGTGGGCTGCTGCATCGGGTTTAGGGCTTCGATGAGAAGAGCAGTAAAAATGCCCGGTACGGGGTCATTTGGCACCACAGATC
>JAYUWZ010000850.1:0-6469 GCA_043753265.1 Verrucomicrobiaceae bacterium | reverse complement strand
CGAAGAACCCTCTGAATTTCTTCCAGCCCAGGGGAGGGCGTTTCTTAAACAGGGATGAAAGCACGGATGCGCGCGCGACCTATTATCGTGTGACGGGCCGGGCCTTTGATTCCGTGCGCACACCTGCTGCGGTGCGCGCGATGATCGCCGAGCGGTGGAATACCACCGACACTGAACTGGGCGGTGACCGGGTCGCTGGAAAAATAGAGGCCCTCTCGCTGTCCAGTTCCCGCATGGATGCGATTGCCCGTGCCGGGGATGCTCTCGCCTATACGGAATGGACGATGGTTTTCAAAAATCGTGCGAGCGTTCCGAATGAAGCTAGGGCGCAGATTCTCCTGCCTGCCGGGGCAATGGTGTCGCGGCTCACCCTTTGGATTAATGACGAGCCACGGGAGGCGGCATTTGGAGGGCGGGGACAGGTGCGTGCTGCCTACCAAGAGGTGGCAGTGACCCAGCGCCGCGACCCGGTGCTGGTGACGACCTCGGGGCCGGATCGGGTGATGATGCAATGTTTCCCAGTGCCTGCGTATGGTGAGATGAAGGTGCGTATGGGAATCACCGCGCCGCTGGTGCTGGATTCCGCTTCGCTCGGGTATATGGCACTGCCGCGTTTTCTGGAGACGAATTTCGAGGACGATGCGGTGAAGCATCAGGTGTGGGTGGAGAGCGACGCGCCCGCGGATCTTGGCAATGGGACGCCCGGCCTCGTGCTAAGGGAGGAGGTGGGGGAGAAGGAACTGCGCAAGGGGGCAAGGCTAAATGTGTCGCTACCAGCGGGTGCTGGCGAGGCCTTCACCGAGGATCCCACGGATGCACAGTTTGCGATTGTGCAAACCGTCGCCCCGCAAGTGGCAAAGGCCCCGGAGCGGCTCGTTTTGGTGGTCGACGGTTCCGCGCACATGCGCCCATTCATGAAGGATGTCGCGGCGCTCACCGCGCATATACCCGATGGTGTGCTGCTTGCGGTCGTGTATGCAGGCGATGCGCCATCGGCCGCCTGGGAGGGTTTTCGCGCCGCCGACACAGTAAGCCGCAATGACGCCGCACGGTGGCTGGAGGCGCATTCACCACAGGGAGGCGCGGATAATTTGACTGCACTGATCCGGGCCTGGGACATCGCGGCATCGCAGCCCGATACCGCGATTCTTTGGATCCACGGGGAACAGCCCTTTACCCTCGGCGACACCGAGGCGCTGCTCCAGCGCATGGAACGCGACAAAATGCCTCCGGCAATAATTGACTGCACGCTCAACGGGGGAGCCAACCGGGTGCTCGCCAGCCTGGAGCACTATCCGAAATTGAGCACCGTGGCCGGTGGCGGCACGCCGCTGGACTCCGCGCGGGCGCTGCTGATGCAATGGTCTGGCAGAACGTCCATGCTGGCGGCTACTCGGAAAAGGGTGCCGATCGGTGAGGTGCCTGCAAATTTCCGAAAGACGGATCGCCACATCGTGCGACTATGGGGCAGGGAGGAGGCGGAGCGGCTGCATGCGACGGGTGGAACTGCAGGGACTTTTGCGGCGACGAAGCTCGCAGCCAGCCTGCAACTGGTGACGCCGACCACCGGGGCGGTGGTTCTTGAGACCAAGGAGCAGTATGACCGGCACAATCTGCAAGCCGTCGACCCATCGACGGTGCCCGTGATTCCCGAGCCAGCCTCGGCATTGCTCATCACGATAGGTGCTTCCACGCTCCTGCTGCTGAGGAGGCGGCGGGCGTGAGGAGGCCGCACGTAGTCCCGCCTTTAGGCGGAATGAACCGCGTATGGTATCCAGCGCTTTGATTTTCACTCACACGTTCTTGCAACGGCGCACCGTTTATTCCGCCCAAAAGCGGGACTGCGTACGCATGCTGCAGCGATATGTCTCTTCCTGGTTACTGCGTGTCGAAACGTCCCTCGGTGATTTTCAATACTTTCTCCCCGTTGTCGCTGGTGAGGGTTCCCTCGAAGCTGCCTTCCAAGTCGTCTGCCGCCAGCTTGGTGAACCGCAGGGTGAACGACTGGCCGTCCTTGTTGTTCGCAGCGAGGTGGCGGGCCTCAAAGGGATTGGTGGCAGTCGCGGGGACGAACTGCACCTTATTGGCCTTGTCGCTTTTGTTGGTGATGACGAGCTCGCCCGGGGCGTTGACTCCAGCGAGCCATACATTGAATCCGCTCTGGTCGCGCCCTTTTCCGATCGTTCCGGAGAGGATGATGGTGCCCTCGGGATATCCCTTGGGGTTGTAGGCTCCAAAGACTTCACCGAGAACCGCAGGGGTGCCGTCGATGTTCATGGTGAGCAACGGACCGCTATTTGTGGACGCCCTGGCAGAGTCGCTGGAAGTACCAGCGGGCGCGGGGGCTTTGTCGCAAGCGGTGATCATGAGCGTGGTCACGGCTGCAAGCAGGAAGGATGTGCAGGGATGCATGATGATTATTTACTCCCGATGTGGGGCAGGGGATGACGCAGTAATTTTTGAAAATCGCTGAAATCGATAGAGCCAGTGTCCTTGACGGAACGGGACGGCCCGCGCACACGGGAGGCATGTCCAATCCGTTGCGTCTGGGTGTTCTTGGTTCCGGCAAAGGCTCCAATTTTCGAGCCATTGCCCATGCGATTGCGCGCAAGGAACTGGCAGCGGAAGTTCGCGTGGTGGTGAGTGACGTGGAGACTGCTGGAATCCTGGACCTCGCCCGCGAACGGGGATACCGGGCAGAGTACCTGGCACCGGGAAAATTTCGGACCAAGCTGGAGCCGGAGGCCGAGCAGAAGCTGGTGGGACTTTTGGTGGATGCTGGCGTGGAGTGGGTGGTGCTTGCCGGGTGGATGCGGATGATCAAGGCCCCGCTGCTGGAGGCTTTCCCGCGCAGGATCGTGAACATCCATCCCTCGCTACTGCCAGCCTTTCCGGGCTTGGAAGCATGGAAGCAGGCGGTGGCCGCGGGAGCCTCGCAAAGTGGTTGCACCGTTCACTATGTGGACGCGGGGATGGATACCGGTGAGATTATCGCGCAGGCTTCCGTGCCGGTGCTGGCCGGGGACACCCCGGAGATCTTGCATGCGCGCATCCAGGTGGAGGAGCACCGCCTTTACCCCGAGGTGCTGCGTGGCATCCGCGAACGCGAAAGCAGCACTGGCGCTTGACGGGGAGACGTCCCCGTGCGCTCTTGTGTGTAATTATGCCAGCACAACGACCCGATGATCCTGCACCCTTGCTGAGGGAGGTGCGAGCCGTGTACGCGGAGGTGGACGCCCGCCCTGTGGAGAGGTCATGCACGCGGCTCACCGAGTGCTGCAGCTTCAAGCAGACTGGCGCCACCCCCATGCTGACCAAAGGCGAGGCGATGGTGGCGGTGCAGGCATTGCGCGCATCGGGCCGAAAGCGCCTGCCGGATTCCCCCGACCCGAAGGCCGGCACATGTGTTATGCTGGGGCCGAAGGGCAAGTGCATCATCTACAAGGAACGCCCGTTTGGATGCCGGACTCACTTTTGCGATGCCGCCGGTGGCCCGACTCCCCGAAAGGATGTCGTCGATCTCATTCACCGGCTGGAGAAGGTTGATCAGGCGCTCTGCGGGTATGGGGGGCGTGAGATTAACTCCGCGCTGAAGTTGGTAATGGAAGAGATGGACTAGAGAGCGCCGGGAAGCAGGCGCACCCCGGTACCATTTTCATCGGGGAAAACGGCGACTCCTTTTTCGAGATGCACGCCGGTGGCGATGTCCTTGGCAATGAGCAGCGAGCCGTCCATGTCCACTGCATCCAGCAGGGGCAGGAGCTGGCCGAGGGCGCTGATGCCAACGCTGCTTTCATTCATGCACCCTGCCATCACGCTCAAGCCCAGTGTGCGCGCGCGGGTGATCATGCGGCGCGCGGAGGTGAGGCCCCCTGCCTTGGTGAGCTTGAGATTGATGCCGTGAAAGCATTCCGCGCAGCGCGGGAGATCCTCCTCGGTGTGGCAGCTTTCATCGGCGATGAGCGGCAGCGCGCACTTGTCGCGCAGACGGCGCATGGCGTCCCACTCGCTGGCGGGCAGGGGCTGCTCGATGAACTCCACCCCGAGCGATTTCAGTTCCGGGGCAAAGCGCAGGGTTTGTTCCGCCGTCCACGCGGTGTTGGCGTCTATGCGGAAAATCGCATCGGTATGCCTTCGGAGTTCGCGCACGATCGCCATGTCATCGTCGGAGCCGAGCTTGATTTTATAGATGGGCCAGCCGTCGAACTCGCGCATCTTGGCAATCATGTGCTCCATCGAATCGAGGCCGATGGTGTAGTTGCTGGGCGGGAGATTGCGAAGCTCCAGGCCCCAGAGTTTCCAGACGGGAGCGCCACGGAGTTTCCCCCACAGGTCGTGCGCGGCCTCGTCGAGGGCGCAGAGCGCGAAACGGTTTTCGCCGAGTGCCGGGAGCATGCGTTCCCACAGGGCGGCGGGGTCGTCCAGCTTCTCGCTCTCGATTTGCGGGCGGGCGGCTTCCAGAGCCGTGCGCATGCTCTCCACGGAGTAGCGCGGGTAGGCCTTGGAGGGAGCACCCTCGCCGTATCCGCTCACACTATCCTGGCGCAACTCCACGACTAGATTGCGCTGCACGATGGTGGTGCCGTGCGTGATGGTGAACGCGTGGCGCATGGGCAGCGCGATCTCGTGGAGAATGAGCTGCATTGAGTCAGAGCCGTCCCTTAAAAATCGGAGGACGGCTTCGGCGTTGCGGGTGCCGGGGTGACCGGAGCGGGTGCTGGTGGCGCGACCGTGGGCTGGGGAGGCTGCGGAACATTCACCGTGGTAGGCGCGGGCGGCAACGCATTAGGATCCACATCGGTGGCTTGGGCCGGGATGAGGATCACGTTGTTATTGAAATTCACGCGCACATTCTGGCCTTCCATCGCGATGAAGCGCACGCGGGTGCCTGGATTGAGCGTCACTTTTCCAAATTGAAGTTGCACCGCAACGGACTTGGTGACGGTGAGCAAGCTTTTGGGTCCTGCGGGTGTGCCAGGTTCGGTCGCTGCCGTCGGGGGGGCGGCGGGAACGTCCACTCCCGGAACGGGTGCTGGCGCTGGCGGGGTATTCAAGGCCACGGCTGGGTTAACGGGCGTGGCTGGTGTCGGGGCCGGGGGGATTGCCGCTGGTGTGGCAGCCATGGTCGGATCCGCAGCAGGGACTGCCTCCACTGGCTTGGCGGGGGCGGGTGCAATGACCGCACCGGGAACGACCTCTGCATTCACCACGGGAGCCGGTGCGGGAGCGATGGTTTCCGTGCCGTTGGCAGCAATGAGCGGGGCCTCGGTGGGATGTGCCGGGAGCGCGGGAATCTCGGGCGGTTTCGCCGCAGCCGGGTCGGCGGGCTTTGGCTGCTCCCCGGTCTTCGCGGTGGGATTGCCAGCGGGCTTGTCCGCCGGTGATCTGAAAAGCCACATGGCACCAATGATGAGAGCGAGCACTACGCCGCCGTAGACCAGTCCCCGGATGGCTGCCGAAAAAGCTCCCGGATTGGGCGAGTCCTGAGCCGGCACCTCCCCTGCGGTCATGGCTGCCGCGACCTTGGACATCGCAGGCTTTTTCAGGCGATCCTTCCAGCCGTCCTGGACGAGTTGGGGGAAATGCTCGGCGATGGCGGGCAGCAGATGCTCCCACAGGGCCGCCTTGGGGTCGCGCTCCCAGGTGGGATTGCGTTTGTCGAGGGACTCCACGAGTACCTGCACGTGCGCCTTGGTCACGTCTTTTACAGCCTCGGTGCCCTCGGCCTGGCAGCGCTCCAGATACCGGGCAACGCGATTGGCACGGCGGGAATCGATTTCGTCCTGAAAGATATCGGCGTGCAGCTTCAGCCTTTCCTCGCCCCACTTTTGCAGGCGGGCGCTGAACTTGGGGTTCTCCAGCGCGTCGCTGATGACGACCGCCGCTTCTTCCTTGGTAATACCGTCCTCGAATGAACCACCGAGATACTTGAGCAGAGCTTTTTGCTTGGCGGTCGCACCCTTCTTGGGCGCGGGGCGGATTCCGCTCAAAGGGGCTGGCGGCGGGGAGGTCGGGCGCTCGGAGCCAGGCTTGAGCACTTCGCCCAATGGAATCCACCCCGGCAGGCCTTTGTGCCAGGCCATGTCGCTGTGGTCGAGGCCCCCGCGATTGCAGAGTGAGAGGAGGGTGTCTTCATTGAACGGACCGGTCTGTTGACCATCGCGCAGGACAAAAATTTCCATAGTTGTAGGGAAGGATACCGAAAGCGGGTCTGCTTCTTAGCGCAAGTGAAGTCTCCGGAAAGGATGAAATCGGTGGGTGTTGTCAATTAAAGTGGGCTGATGGTCCCGCAGAGTTGAACATTTCAAGCCCGGAACGTGTCATTCCACTTATTGTGAGCCGTTGTTCACCTTTCCTGCTGACACGAAATGCGGCTCATGCACAGTTGCTCCACCATGCCCGACGGAATGCCTCACACCCCCACTTCACGCCTTAGCTGGCTGTTCATGTGGCTGCATTACCGAACGGT
>JAYUWZ010000849.1:0-6472 GCA_043753265.1 Verrucomicrobiaceae bacterium | reverse complement strand
ATTATCGGTTACAAGGGCGTCGCCCGGCAGAATCCCTTCCTCGCCGCGGAGCGTTTTCTCGATGAGATGGGATGCTTTGTGGAGAAGCTGAACACTTTCAAGAAACTTCCCGGCACCTACTCGACCATCATCACTCCCTCGCAGTCGTTCATCAATTTTGGAGATTCCGACCTTGCCTTGAAATGGGTGCAGCGGGGTGGCCATTTGGTGGTGCTTTTGTCGGGCGGCGAGCAATGGATCAATGACTGGGGGCACGGCACAATCCTGGATTTGTTCAAAAACAAGGAGAAGGGCGACGAGGAGCAGCGCTTGCTCCAGGAACTCGGGGTGGAGTCGGTAACCGCGGGGGAAAAGGCAGAGGTTCCTGTAAAGTTTGGCCGCCGCACCTACGATGCGGAACTTGCCGGGTCGGTTAAGTTTTCGAAGGCACCGCGGAAGTTCGATATTCAAGGCGGCGAGTCCCTCGTGAGTTTTCGCCGGGGCACTGGTCGCGTGACTCTCGTCGCGAACGCCCACCTGTTTCGCAATCGCTACCTCGGCGAGCAGGATCACGCTGCGCTGCTTTATGCCCTTGCAGCCATCGACGACCGCACCAACGTTTATTTTCTCAACGGCATCCGCGTCTCATTTTGGAGCATGCTGTGGGAACGCGCGTGGATGGCGGTCATCGCGGGTGGCGCACTGCTTGGGGTGTGGCTATGGAAAAACCTGCCGCGATTTGCGCCCACGCTTGCACAGGAGGATCGCAGCGCCCGCGATTTTACAGAGCACCTCACACTCTCGGGTAATTTCCTGTGGCGGCAGCGGGAGGTGCGCGCATTGCTGGAGCCCCTCCAGCGCACGCTGCTCGCGACCTTTGATCGCCGGGGGTTGAGGGCGGATGACGCCGAGGTGCAAAAGGAGATCGCCGTGCGCACCGGACTCACGGAAGAACGCGTGCGGCTCGCAGCTTTCATTGTGGAACCCGAAACCCAGCAGGCCTTCCTCCGCACCGTGCAGGATATTCAGCTCATTCAATCCAAACTTTGACCATGGACAGCACACCAATCGAATCCACCCCGGACAGCGGCCCAACGCCATTTGAGCAAACCATCGACATCGTGAATGCGATCCGGCGCAGGGTCGGTCGCGTATTCCTCGGGCAGGGCGACACGCTGGATCAGGTGCTCGCCGCCTTTCTCGCGGGCGGCCATGTGCTCATCGAGGGCAAGCCCGGCCTAGGCAAAACACACCTCGTGCTGGCAATTGCGCGCACCTTTGGCGGCGCGTTCAAACGCATCCAGTTCACCCCGGATCTCATGCCGAGTGATGTCACGGGCCATACGCTCTACGACATGGGTGCGCAGCAGTTCCGGCTGCGCCGCGGCCCGGTCTTTACCAATCTCCTGCTCGCGGACGAAATCAACCGTGCCCCTGCCAAGACCCAGGCTGCGCTGCTGGAGGTCATGCAGGAGGTGCAGGTGACCATCGATGGTGAAAGCCACGCGCTGCCGCCGCCATTTATGACGCTCGCCACGCAGAATCCCATCGAGCAGGAGGGCACCTACCCGCTGCCCGAGGCGCAGCTCGACCGCTTCCTGATGAAAGTCGTGATCGACTATCCCGGTGCGCGCGAGGAGGAGCAAATCGTCAGCGAATTGCTCACCGGTGGGGGCCTGAAAGTAAGCGAAATCGAGCAGGTCTGCGACGTCGCGGGCATCCTCATTGCGCAAAGTGTGGTGGCAGGGATTCGGGTGGTTCCCGAGGTGGTCGCTTATGCAGTGCGCCTCACCCGTGCCACCCGCGAGGCTCCGGGCATCTCACTTGGCGCCGGCACCCGTGGAGCGATCAGCCTCGTGCGCGTGGCCAAGTCTTTCGCCGTGCTCGCAGGCCGCGACTTCGTCACGCCCGACGACATCAAGCGCGCGGCCCTGCCAGTGCTCCGCCACCGTGTCGCCATCGCGCCCGAATTGGCCATCAGCGGACAGACGGCGGATCAGGTGCTCGATGGCATTGTTCGCAGCACCGAGGCACCGCGCCGCTAATTTTCATGGTACCCACCCGCCGGATTATCCGCCTCGTCGCGCTCGTTTTCCTACTGGGCATCTGCGCCTCGGTATGGGAGCGGTTTGCCGTGATGTGGCAGATCGGAGCCGGGGTGCTTGCCTTTGTCGCGGCGGCCGACGGTGCATTTGTGATGCTGAGCCGCCGCCTCAAAGTGGAGCGGAAATTGCCCAGCCGGCTGGCGCTTGGCGTGGAGCAGGAAGTGGCCATCACCATCCACAATCCGAATCGCTTCGGCGTCACCGCCGAGTTTTTTGACGGCCTGCCTGAGACGGTGGTCAGCGATCAGCTTCCCTGGACAGGACAGGTGCCGGCGCATGGCTTCACCACCATCGCCTATGTGGCGACCCCGCTGGAGCGCGGGCAGGTCACCTTCACACGGTGCCATCTTCGCACCGCTTCACCGCTGGGCCTATGGCAGCGCACCTCGCGGGGTGCGGGCGTCGCCGAGGTGAAGACCTACCCCAACTACGAGCCAGTCATCCGCTACACGCTCCTGGCAATGAGCAACCGCCAGAGCCAGATGGGTATCGTCGCCAAAAACCGGGTGGGCCAAAGCCGCGACTTCCACCAGCTCCGCGAGTACCAGGATGGCGATGTGCTCCCGCAGATCGACTGGAAAGCCACCGCCCGCCGTGGGCAGCTCATCTCCCGGGAATACCGCGAGCAACGCGACCAGACGCTCATTTTTCTCCTCGATTGCGGACGCCGCATGCGGGCCATGGACGGCACGCTCCCCCAGTTCGACCACTGCATCAATGCCACGCTCCTGCTCAGTTACATCGCCTTGCGCCAGGGCGACCAGGTCGGGCTGCTCTCCTTTGGCGGGACCAATCGCTGGCTCCCGCCCGTGAAGGGCCAGCACTCGATGAGCGTGCTCCTCAATCACCTGTACGACTACCAGAGCACCCCCGAACCCAGCGATTTCAGCGAGGCCGTCGAGCGTCTCATGACACGGCAGCGCAGGCGCGCACTGGTGGTCCTGCTCTCCAACCTCCGGAGCGAGGATGGCACCCATCTCCTGCAGCCCCTGCAACTCCTGCGCCGCAGGCACCTCGTGGTGGTCGCCAGCCTCCGCGAACGCACGGTCGTCGAACGAATGAAGCGGCCCGTGGCTAATTTCGACGACGCGCTCATCCATGCATCCGCGGCGGAATATCTCGGCTCACGCGGCACGTTCCTGAGCACCCTTCGCGACCACGGGATCATCACCCTCGATGAAACTGCGGATCTTCTGCCCGCCGCCCTGTCCAATGCCTACCTCGACATCAAGAGAAGGGGCTCGTTGTAAGGCAGGGGACTCATTTCCCACTCATTCATCTTTCCCAAATATTCCCGCAGCCATTTCAGCTTCCCGCGCTAAAGCCCTCTGTTACACTCCAACAAAATTATGAACATCCCACTATTCCTCGCAGCACCTCCACCAACGACGACCAGTTGGATTACCCATCCCGTCGTGATTGGCGTCATTGTCGTGATTGCCCTGGTCGTGGCGCTGATTCTTTTCAACTTTCTCGGCATCTGGGTTCGCGCCCGCGTGGCTGGTGCACCGGTTTCCATGCTCACGATGATCGCCATGCGGCTCAGGGGCGTTCCCGTGGCTTTGATGGTTGATTCCCGCATCACCGCCTTGAAGGCTGGCTTGAAGCTGGAGACCGACCCCATTGAAGCGCACTACCTCGCAGGCGGCGACGTGGCGCACGTCATCCTCGCGCTCATCGCGGCGGACAAGGCGGGCATTCCGCTTAGCTACGACCGCGCCTGCGCGATCGACCTCGCCACCAAGGGCACCGGCAAAACCGTGCTCGACGCCGTGAAGACGAGCATCAACCCCAAGGTGATTGATTGCCCGAATCCCGCCACGGGCCGCTCGACCATCGACGCGGTGGCCAAGGACGGCATCGGCGTGAAAGTGAAGGCCCGGGTAACGGTGCGCACGAACATGGACCGGTTTGTGGGCGGTGCCACGGAGGAAACCATCATCGCTCGCGTCGGCGAAGGCATCGTGACCAGCATTGGTTCGTCGGATAGCTACAAGGACGTGCTGGAGAATCCCGACCGCATTTCCAAGACGGTGCTGAGCAAGGGCCTCGATAGCTCCACTCAGTTCGACATTCTTTCCATCGACATCGCCGACGTGGACGTGGGCGAAAACGTGGGCGCCAAGCTGCAGGCCGAGCAGGCCGAGGCCGACAAGCGCACCGCCCAGGCGCGCGCCGAAGCCCAGCGGGCCCAGGCCGTCGCCGCCGAGCAGGAGATGAAGGCCCGCACGCAGGAGATGCGCGCCAAGGTCGTGGAGGCGGAGGCCCAGATTCCGCAGGCGATCGCCGAGGCATTCCGCAGCGGCCACCTTGGCATCATGGATTACCAGCGCCTGAAAAACATCCAGGCCGACACGTCGATGCGCGAAAGCATCGCCGGTACCGAAAAAGCCTCGGAGGTTCGCTGACCTATGTTCGCCGCCTCAGTCGGAGGGGAAGTCATCTTCGTGATCGCGATGCTGATCTACGGAGCGTATTCCGCTTGGAGTGAGAACAAGAAGAAGAAGGAAGCGGCGGAACTCGAAAAACGTATTCAGGAGAATGCTGCCCAAAACGGGGAACAGACCGCGCCGCCCCCATCATTCCGGCCTGCACCCGCCAACACAGACGCGCCGGAGGTTTCGGAACAGGAGCGATTGCGGAAATTCCTCGAGGCCCTCGGCGTTCCAAGCGGCCAGGCTCCCGCCCCGCCACCGCCGAGGCAGCAGGCACCGCCACCCGCCCCGCGTCCAGTGGCGCCACCCATGGTGGCTCCCCGCCCAGTGGCGCGGCCCATGTTCCCGGTACCGCAACGCAACACTTCCCCCTCGCGTCCGGTCCCGCGTCCTGTGGTTCGCGAGGTCGAGCCCATCTCCCGTGAGTCCATGGAGCCCGGCAGCTCTTATGAAGACGCCTCCGTAAAATTCGACAAGATCACCTCGGACATGAATGTGGCCAATGATCGCACGCCCACCTCCGCAGTCGCCGAGGTCGTGCAATCCCGCCCGCACACGCAGGCTGGCTTCGGCATCCGCGAGGCAGTGCGTACCCCAGAGACGCTGCGCACGGCGTTTTTGTTGAGCGAGATTCTGGGTCCACCAGTCGGGCTGCAGCCGAGGGAGTGAGTGAGGACTCGGCGGAGCGCTGCACATAGTCCCGCCCTAAGGCGGTACGCACGCTTCGACCCACATGGAGATAATGAGTGAAGAGGTGGTGTCTGCAAACCTCACCACTCCTTCCTCCTAACTATTCAAACTGTCTCGTATTTCAAACCAGCAGGGCCGGTCGGGAATGCCGTTTTCATCGTAGGTTTCGCCGTCGTCGCCGATCACTCGGGCGTTGAGCAGCTTTGCGATTTCGAGCATCTTGGTGAGTTCTTCGCGCGACGGTTGTGATACTTCGATGTTCCCAAACTCAATGCAGTGACCGAATAGAGAGGGATCGGCAAGAGGAAGAGTTGCGTACAGAGGTCGGATCCAAGGGACCAATTCCGGATCCTTTTCGATCACTTTTCTCCACTCATCCTCAGTAATTGATGGGCCTTCGTGGGAATTCCAACAATCCCGTCGGGTGATGTGAATTCTGTACGATGGTTGCCACGGGATGTATTGAGTGGGACGATCAGGCATGCCTTTCTCGTCGTAGATTTCATCCTCATCGCCCATGACTCTCGCATTGAGCAGCTTTGCGATGTGAGCCATCTTGATCAGTGAGGCTCTGGACGGCTTTTTGATGCTGACTTGTCCATCGCCATTAAGCCCAAAACAATCTGTATCGCCGGGTGGATAAGTAATGTACGCAACTAGCGGGTCTTTTGGGGAAGTATGAAAATCAGGATCCTCTGCGAGTATCTTCCCCCACTCTTCTTCGGTGATGGACGGGCCTTCGACGTCGGACCAGTGTTCTCGGCGAGTGATGTAGATTTCGTAGCCCATGTTGTGTGCGGAGCAATGTGAACAGAGATGTGTTCGATGGCGATGGGGTTGTCCTATTCCGCGAATTCAAGGTATGCTTACAGGTCGCTTTGATATCCATTTTTGCCTGAGAGATCATCTCAGTTTTTTGGAGTTGGCTGGTGGGCGTTCGTTGCTGCGTTGGCCTTCAAGATAGTCGCGATCCAAGGCTATTAAAGGCAGGATTCGTAGGTTCCGTGCGGCCTATCTGCCTGAGCTTTTTCCACCCTACAGCATCCCCGAGCGCTTGCGCAGGATCCACTCGATGGTGAGCAGGAGGACGATGGGGATGAACCACCACCAGTCGTGCCACAGCGGGGTGTCGCTTTCGATGACGTTGCCTGCGCTGAGCGGGGCGAGCTTGTCGATGAGGCTGGCGGCTTGCTCCTCGCGGAGGTATTCGCCGCCGCTGGCGGTGCTAATCTGGCGGAGGAGGTCTTCGTTGAGCGAGAGAAC
>JAYUWZ010000848.1:0-6473 GCA_043753265.1 Verrucomicrobiaceae bacterium | reverse complement strand
CTGTCGGCAGTAGTCATCATCGTCCAGCAATGTCAGAATGCCACGCCAGTCTCTCGCCGCCAGGCGATGATAGAACACCTCCGACACTGACCTCCGCGAAGCCTCGCGCCAGCCGTCCTGTGACTTTGATGACACATCGAAGAATCCCGCCAGCTTCAGATGGGTGGCGCGGAAATCCTCGTCGCGGTCGAGCCACAGCCTTTCTACAGCCTGCGTCAGGCTTCGATGATGAAAATCAAGCAGCGGCCCCCGGCGCTGGAAGTAGGCCCCTAGGTGCTTCAGCAGTGCTGCGGTTTCCTCCGCCGCTGAGCTTGAACCTTGCATGGCATCGGTCTCTGGCGATTCGGTGGCATGGCGGCAGAGCTCCGATTCGCTCATCCCATGTCGTGAAGCCGCAACGGCCGAGAGGATGCGCCTGACGAGTGCTGCCGGAAAATCGAGGCACGCCCACTCGATCACTTGCTCAAAGAGCATTTCCGGGTCAGTCGCATTCTTCATCTGCTCAATGCGGGCGCTCAGCAGCTCATGCGAGCCGAAGCCCCGTAACTCTTCCAGCGCCACGCGAAGATAGAGCGGATTCCGCGTTGCCCGGTTGCCCAGCAACATCGTCAGATGGTCTGACGACAGCGACTTCGCCGCCAGCGATGGGATGCGTCGTAGGAGTTTGCGGCATGTCTCGTCATCCAGCGGATGATCCGCAAGATGCAAGTGTCGGCTGTCACGGATGGCGAGCGCCGCATGAAGTCTCTGCAACTTCGCGGCGATTTGCGACTGAGGCTCTGCCACGCTCACCATGATGCGCACGTGTGCCGCGAGCTTCACAGGAATCCACTCCAGGTCATTCGCGCCATGGCCCGGCTCCAGCTGATCCAAGGCATCGATGAAGAGGAACAGGGGGCGCTCGTGGCCTGCTCCGCCTTCAGCGAGCCGGCGTGCCAGCACCGCTGCAAGTTGATCCGTTCCTAGCGGCAGTTCCCCGGCCTCCGTCCGCGGCAGGCATGCCAGTTCCATGCACAAGTGCGCGAGCAGTCCACGCTGTGATGTGGACTCCGGCGAAGCGCCTACAAAGTGTGCCACACACCGGCTGGCGCCCTTACGCGACAACCAGCGCGCCACCCGGTAACAGCGTGCCATCAAGGCCGATTTCCCCGAGCCGGCGTCGCCGCCCAGCACCAGCACACTCGCGTCGTGCGAAAGAAGATGGTTCACCATCTCCCGTTCTACTTCCCGTCTCCTTACATATCCTCGCAGTTTCGAGTCCGCGAATCGGTCGTGAAAATCCCTCTCCATCTGGAGTTGCTCCTGCGTGTCAAGATGTGCAACGTCGTCAGACCGCCGACGTTGATACCATGTCTCAGCCTCGCGCAGCATGGGCATGAGTTTCGGCGCTCCCAGAACCATACTTCGACGGAACCAGTAGCTCCACTCGTCCGAGTTCAGGGCCATATTGAGGTCGCCAGCGGCGCCCTCGCCCGTCATGGCGCGAATCCAGCCGCGCAGGATATTGCTTCTTTCCGGAAGGCTGTCCGGCAGCGAGTCCGCGGTTGCGGAGGTGCGATTCGTGGGGCCTTCCTCAGGTTGCAGTGCAGGATTCTCCAGCACCCGTACTGCAATCACGTTCCACAAATCTGCAAAGACCCGAGCTCCCAGCTTCTCCAGTCCTGAGAGTTCCACAGTCGCATATGCCTTGAGGAAATTCGCAAGCACGGGGTCCGCCTCCAGCGCTTGAAGATCAGCGGTTCGCAGAAGCCCGTTTCGCATGTGAGCCTCCAGCCGCTTGCGCATCTCAGCGTCCAGCCCCGCGCTTGCGAGTTGCCATCGGATCTTCAGTCCCTCGAAGCGCCAAGGATAGCACCCGTGCCTCACCACGCCAGCATTATGCAATCGCTGCTTCAGCTCGGCCAGGCGGTTTGTCAGCCTGTCATCTCCGCCTGTATCATCGGTCAGGAAACTTCGTGCAAAAGGGTCTACATGAGTCAGGGGAGCGGGGTCTCGGAGATAAAATAGCGATTGCGCGCGATCGAGGGGGCTGTTCAGCACACCGTGCAGGACCTCGAGCTCCGTCAGCGATGGCACTGAGCCTCCCAGTAACGGTACCCAAGGATAGCGCTGCGCCGTTCCTGCGGTGATCAGGCGCGGCACCGTCCCATAGCGCTCGCCCAGCAGGCCAAGGAAAAAGGGACGGCACCGATCCACTTCCCGCAGGCAGAACTCCAACACCTCATCATTGCGCTCCTGTTCCTCTGTGATACCCCAGCGCAGGTCGATCTCCGTCAGGCGCACGCGATGCTTCTCCAGGGCTGCGCGCAATCGGGGAAATACCTTTTTTACCAGGTAATCTCTCTCCGCCTGCATGTCCCGGAACGTGGACGAGACGAAAACGCGGATATCCTTCCATGCGGCCATGACGCAGACGGCTTGTGTGATGAAGTTCTATTTCGGCGGATTTAGCGTGCTTTGCGCGGTCGCACCGGATAGCAGCTTGGTTGCGCTAGGATCGTTCGCAGGAAGATGGGATAGGATGGCCTGCAAATCCTCCGCGCGGGACACGGCACCCGCCGGGTCGTCGCGATCCAGTTGCAGCAGAATCGCGTAGGCCCGGCGGATCATGTCCAGAGCGCTTGCCTTGCGATGGAGATCGAATTTCTGCAGCGTTGTTCCGGCTTCGTCCAGATCGCAGGCTTGTGAGCGCAGCAGTGTGGTATCCTTGGGATATTTTGTGAGCAGTGCATCTCTCAATGCCACCGCCTCGTTGTAGGCGTAAAATGCCAGGGAGAGGCGTTGCTTGTCTGCGAATGTGTATCCCGTGTTCGTGATCTTTTGAATCGCATTGTTGGCCTCTGTCAATTGCCCGGCACCAACCACCCCCGCTCCCATTCGCGACAGAGGCTCTACCACCGCCTTGGCCGACCTCACCTGCTCATCCACGAAGGAACGCAGCCAAGGCACGAGCGCCGCTACTTGGCAGTTCTCCAACCCACGTTGCTTCGCGTTCTCGCTGGCGGCCTGAAATATCGCGCGGCATTCCTCCCATCCCTCATTCTCATAGTGCTTCTTGCCACGGGCCATCATCTCCAGAAAAATCTCATGCTCCTGGAACAACTTGCGCATGTAGCGGACCAGCTCGCGCGAGGGCAGTATCCGGTATCCTTTGAATACGCCACCGCCGCATTTACAAGGGGAGTCGCTTGCAAGCCAGCTTTTGGCGATGATCAGCATGTTTTGGCCGCATGCGGTGCAATACTTGAATGACCAAGGCATGTCCTTGTCGTTGAAGGGCGGACCCCAAGGCCATAAGGCTTCCCCGCACCATTGAATGGACCTATCCTCGCTGTCACTAAGCACCGAACTGAAGATTTCTCTCAACTGATCCACGCGAGAACTGGACCGCTCCGGCAGAGATGCCTCAAGGGCGGCATACTTTGGTTCGCCTTCGTTCTTTAACCACTCGTGGAAAGAGGCCCACTCCTTGGGTTTTGGCGCCGTCTCGGCTATTTTTGCAGGATCGGCAACTGGCTCCGAATTCTCCGCGTCCGTCTTCCTGAAGAGTTTGTCAAATAGTCCCATGGGCAAGGTTGAGTGGATGGTTTGTTTGGTGTAATCGTATCCGTGATGAGGGAATTGTATTGAAGGTCGTGGCTGTCAGGCATGCGTCAAGTGTCACGGCACTGCAGGCTAAGATTTCGTGGTGCGCAGCGGGTGCCAGTCGCCTGCGAGTTCCTTTACGGCTGCCGCCACATCCGGCAGGTCATGCACCTCGGCAAGCGCGCGCGCCTCATACGCCAGGCGCGCTCTTTGTTGCGAATCCGTCGCCAGCACGGACGCGCAAGCAAGCGCTTCTGTCAGCCGCGCTTGGCCCCGCATGGCGCGCGCCAGGCGCACAAGCGCCCTCGTGTTATCGGCTGCCCCTGCCGCCCTTCGATCGATCAATTGCTCCGTCCGGACCGATAGATTGCGATAGAGGTTTTCTGCCGACGTGGTGATCAGCGTCGACTCCCGCGCAGATCCAGCCTTTGCTCCCAGTCGGAGCGCCTGTTCCATCGTCCAAACTCCCTCCTGCCCGTGGGTTTCCTGGCTGCCAAGATACATCGCCGCAAACGACATGGCCACTGCACATTCGCCGTCCTCCCCCATCTCGCGCGTCAGCGCCGCAGCGCGCTCGCACCACGCCCGTGCCACCTCCCATTCGTTCGCTTCTGCCTTTTTGAGGCTCTCACTGTAGACTTCTGAGAAGGCTGCCTCGGTCAATGTTTTGATTCGGGGGGCGAGTTCGAAGCAAACAGACTTCTCGTCGGGATCTGCCACAAACTTCCATGCTGACTCCATCACATCCAGCACGCTACCGGCGCTGTGCTCGTTGAGAGCGATGATCAAGCGAATCAGCCGGGCGCGCAAAGCGCCCTCAAACTCAGGTGCTTCGTCGCACAGGGTCTGCCATCGGTCGATCATCGACGCGCAGGCCTTTCCTTCACCCGCCAGGATTCTCGGCATCAGCAGGTTCAGCAGCTTCGTCCACAGCCCGCCTAACCGCAATAAAGCCCTTCGGTGCAGGGATTGGAATTCGTGGCAGACCTTGATTGCAGCCCCTGCTGACTCCATTGCTGCCAGCAAGGATTCCGCGTGCGTTTCGTCCACTTCGGTCTCCCGCATCAGACTTTGAAATGTTTCCAGGATCTCCGGCGGAATTGACTTGTCCTCCATCGCAGACTCCACGCTCTGGGCAAGGTCTGTGAGTGACAGGTGGGCCGATTCGTCGTCCATCACCACTACCACCCGGTCGCGCGGGTCATTTCGCAGCACTGCGGGAATGTCCTCCTCCCGCAGCCCCTTCAAGCACCAGATGAGTGGCAAGCCTGTCTCGCGTCCCAACTGCGCCACTTCGCACAAGCCTTCGGGGATGCTCGCCTCACCCGTGCATACCAGGATGACCGCCGCTCGGGCCGCCAAGGCTACCCTCATCCTTTCGTGGTCTCCGGCAACCCGTTTTGCATCCACCAGTTCGCAGCAGATCTCTCGAAAGCGCAACTGGCGCATCAAAAACTTCACGAGAAGAGGGTCCGCCGACTCACTCGTGGCGATAAGAATGTTGCTTCTCGATACCATAGTTGATCAGGATAAGCGCTGTCCCGGCATAGTTTTCCCCGCAAGCAGAAGCACAAGCAATCCAATCCAGCAGGCGCAGCGCGGCGCGCACGTCTTGGCGGAACTTTTCCAGGTCGGGGAACTGGCGTTTAAACCATTGGCAGAAGATGCCGCCGAGGCCTTGCGGGAATTGTTCCGGGCGGTCGTCGAGGAGATGAAAATGCGGACTGTTTTCCAGGTGAGTGCCACGGTCAGTTCCGTAGCGTGGCGCGGTCGTGTTGTGAAGCGTGGAGTTTTCCGCTCGCGCGCAGCGTGCTTTACCGCCAACCGGATTTCCTCAATGCACGCGGGAGCAGAAAATCCGCACGCCGCTGCATCTTCTTTGCCTAGATGTTCATGGCCGACTGGATGCGGCGGTCGTAGCTCTGTAAGCATCACGCCGCGCTCCATGGTTTTCGCGGCACCTACAGTCAGCGAGCATAGATGTGGTGGGTGACCGACGATGTCACCTCCGATGTTCTACGCTGGTGAGGCGACAGGACGCTGGGCTTCTGGGGGTGGATTCCGTTTTCCAAATTTCCAAACACTCGCAGCGGAATGGACTTGGAAACACCGTACAACGATGGACGGTAAACGGACCTCCCGGAGTGAGACGGCTAGGCGGCACTCGGAATGACGCGAACAATCCTGCTTTGAACTTGTACCGGACAGGGAGACACGGTAGAATTCTGGGATGAGCTTCAAAGACTTTGACCAAGGAATACCAACAGCGAAAATCAACTACCTGATAGGCAAGCGGCAACGTGAGGGGCGCATGCAGAAGGAAGCCAAGCAAGAGCGTGAACAACAGGAGATGCTTGAGATGATGCGCTTTATCTGTGCTGGTGAGACTTTAATGGCAAACCACCCTGAGCTGTTCGAACGCACGCCTCCTCCCGGTGGCTACATCTCGTTGGACAAGTTGAAAAAGTAATGCGTATCCGTCTCCCCAAAAATGATATCCATGACAGTGCCCCCTTCAACGTGTGGTTTGCTGAGAAATTTCCTAAAGCTGTGGAGCGATTTGGCCCTGGGTTCCTGGAGGGTCGATACGAGAACGAGCACGGCGATACTCGATTCATTCCCGCAGCACTAAACGAAGACGCCTGGGCTGCTGCGTTGAGTGAGAAGGTGTCCCTGGTATTCTTTCTACCCGAGGCCCAATTCTACTTCTTCGACCCACGCGCGGCTGAAGGCGGAGCCTATTGCCCTACGTCCGTCGAGAAAGTGCAACTGATGGTGTCGAACCAGTTGATGCGTTGTGCTATGGCATGCCCGCCTCTGGTTGATGTGGAGCCGCTATTCGTGAAATTCCGCAAACCCGATTCATTGAAGGTGGTGGTGGACAAAGC
>JAYUWZ010000847.1:0-3013 GCA_043753265.1 Verrucomicrobiaceae bacterium | reverse complement strand
GGTTTGAATCGCGCCAACCACTTCATCAACCCCGATGCCGCGCGCAGCAAGTTGGCGGGGATCGAGTTGAGCGCGCACGGCGAATTTTTGCGAGCCGTTCACGGTGACCTGCGCGACACCCGCAACGGTGGAGATACGCTGTGCGATGAGGGTCTCCGCGAACTCGTTAACATCAGAAAGCCGAAGCGTGGGCGCAGTGACGGCGAGATAGAGGATCGGTGCCTCAGCAGGATTTACTTTGCGATAATTCGGCGGGCTCGGCATTTCCCGCGGGAGAAGACGTTGCGCACCGGAGATAGCGGCCTGGACGTCCTGCGCGGCAGCATCGATGTCACGGTCGAGCTTGAATTGCAGGGTGACATTCGTGGTGCCAATGGCGCTGGTGGAGGTCATCGAATCGATGCCTGCAATGGTGGTGAACTGCTGCTCCAGCGGGGTCGCGACGGAGGAGGCCATTGTCTCGGGGCTCGCGCCGGGAAGGCTCGCGGTGATTTGGAGCGTCGGGAAATCGACGTTTGGCAGATCGCTGACCGGCAGCTTCTGAAACGCAAACATGCCGAAGCCGAGAATCGCCAGCATGACCAGCGTGGTCATGACCGGCCGGCGGATGAACGGGTCGGTAAAGCTCATCGGCGGGCTCCTTTCTCAATTTCGTTTGCAGCAGTGACCGGCGCTGCTGGCGTGGCGGTTTTCTCGATGGCTTTCGCCCCGGGCAGGAGGCGGCTTTGGCCATTGATGACCACTTTTTCGCCATCGGCAATGCCTTCCAGAATGATGGTGTCCTGCTCGAACGTGCGGCCTGTTTTTACGATGCGCAGTTCGGTGGAGGTGTCCGCCTTCACCACCCAGACCTGGGAGCCGCGCTGGCCCAGCGTGATGGCAGGCGAGGGGACAGCGATGGCACCGCGATCCACATCGAGATGGAGCACTACATCCACAAATGCTCCCGGCCAGAGAGCGCGGTCGTCATTGCCGAACGTGGCCTTGAGCAGGATGGTGCCGGTCGTGGCGTCCACGGTGTTTGCCACAAATGTCAGCTCGCCTTTCGCGAGTGGCTGTCCGCCCCTCGGGTCGTGCGCCGTGACCTCCAGTTTGCGCCCGGACATGGCCTTGCGGATGGCCGGGAGATGATGCTCAGGCAGGGTGAAAGAGACGTAGATGGGGGCCATCTGCACGACGGTGGTCATGGGGATGGAATCCGCTATTTTAATCAGCGCTCCGGGGCGCACGGAAACGGAGCCGGTGCGTCCATCGATGGGTGACTCGATGGTGGAGTAGTTCAACTGGGTCTGTGCGATGAGCACGATCGCTTCGTCGGCCTTCACCGCGGCATCGGCGGCCTCGGCAGCAGCGCGGGCCTTGTCGAGTTCCTCTTTCACACCCGCCCCCTTGCGGTCGAGCTCCTCCTGCCGGGTGAGCGCGAGCCTCGCGTTGGTGGCAATCGCCTTGTCGCGGGCGAGATTCGCCTCGGCCTCGGCGAGCCGCGTGGCATAAAGACGGGGCTGGATGCTGAAGAGGAGCTGGCCTTTCTTCACGTCCTGGCCCTCCTCAAAATGCATGCCGATCATTTCGCCGCCGACCTGGGACTGGATGGCGATATTGGCAATCGCCTCGACGGCACCGATGGTTTTCAGGTCGAGCGGCATGTCCTTTTTCACGGCGAGCGCCGTCTGGACAGGCACCGGCGGCATGGCTTGTTTGCCCTTGTCAGCCTGTTTTCCCGGGCAGGCCGTGAATGCAAGTGCGATGGACAGGGCTGCGGTGGTACGCAGGAGACAGTGGTGATTCATTCCTTCGGAGTATTACGCTTGTGCAGTTCGCTTGGGCTGGGGGGAGCGGCCGATTTCCGGCGGATCGTCAAAAATAGACTGGAGCGCCCGCATGGAGCGGAGGACCTCGCCGCGAGTCGTGGTGTCGAGGCTCTCCAGCCGGCTCGCGAGGTAGGCTTCCGCGGCACGGACTGCGGCATCGAATTTGCGGCGGCCTGTCGTCGTGAGGCGCAGGGCCACCCGCCTGCGGTCATTGCTGCCTATCACCCGATCGACGAGGCCGGTACAAAACAGACCTTCCACCAGCTTGCTGGCCGCCGGTGGGGTGAGGGCGAGAAAGTGAGCGACGTCGTTGAGCATGGCACCAGGGTTGCGCCCGATGAACGCCAGCGTGCGAAATTGCGGCATGGAGAGATCGGGATTGCTCTGGGAGCGCACCTGAGCCCGGATCATTCGCATGAGGTGCGGAACAGCCTCCAGGACTGCCGTCGCACATTCGCGCGTGGTTGCGTTCGATTGCTTCACGATGGAAATAGTGTCGTTAGGAAACTATATCGCAAGTGAAGAGTTGCGGGAAATATTACGTGTGCGGAGGAATTTTCAATTTTATCTGAATCGGCAGGCGGGGGATCATCTTACGCTTTGTTCACGCCAATTCGGGGGTTTACAAAAGGCGTTGCATTTTTTCCTTTCTCAGCATCCCCCGCTCACTCATCCCTCGCAGTATGACCACCCGCTCCGAAAAAGACAGTATGGGCTCCATGGATGTGCCCTCCGATGCCCTCTATGGCGCGACCACCCAGCGCGCCGTGTTGAACTTCCCCGTTTCCGGTTACCGATTTGGCCGCGAATTCATCCGCGCCCTCGGAATGGTGAAATGGTCCGCCGCCGAGGCAAATCTGGAACTGGGCAAGCTCGACCCCACACTCGCCGGCCACATCGTGCGCGCGGCGGAGGAGGTCATGGAGGGAAAGCTGGACGCCCAGTTCCCCATCGACATTTTCCAGACGGGCAGCGGCACGTCCACAAACATGAACGCGAACGAGGTCATCGCCAATCGCGTCTCCCAGTTGCTCGGCAAGGAGCTTGGCTCGCGCGATCCGGTGGACCCCAATAATCATGTAAACATGGGGCAGTCGTCGAATGACGTCATCCCCACGGCGATTCACGTGGCGGTGGCGGAACGGCTGCGCAAGTTCGTGGTGCCCGCGCTGGGCAAGCTGCATGCGTCCTTCGAGCGGAAG
>JAYUWZ010000846.1:0-3019 GCA_043753265.1 Verrucomicrobiaceae bacterium | reverse complement strand
AGGCGGTGTCGCCGTTACACTCTGCCACCGCAGTCCAAGGCTTCTCTCGCCAGACTCATGATCTCCATTTGCTGCTGAGCCCTCACCGCTTCACCCCCTCCACCCGCAACTCCTTCCCCATCTCAATCCGCACCGCCCCACAATGCTGCTGCGGAAAAATTGCGATTCCCTTCGCTGCGAGCGGTTCCACCCATTGTGTAAACTTCGCCGGGTCCGATCCAAACTCCAGGCCCGAGCACACAATCGCCTTCGGCGCCACGCGTGCGAGAAAATCCGGCGTCCCCGAAAAGTCCGAGGAGTGCCATCCCTTCACCAGCACATCCGCTTTCAGTTCCGCCCCATTTTCCAGCAGCCACTGCTCCGTGAAAAAACCCGCATCCGACACCAGCAGCACACGCAGCCCTGCGGCATCGATACGGCACACCAGCGCTTTATCATCCGCGGAGTTTCGGTCCAGCGCAGCCGGTGGATACAGCACACTCAGCGTGGCAGATGGCGAAATCCGGTAAACATCGCCCCGCACCGGAAAGCGCCGTCCACGCTGCATCCGGGCCAGCTCCGCATGCAGGGTGCGCCGGATGGGCGAGCGGTCCAGAAACGGTGAGTCGGCGATCCACTGTGGCTCGAAATCGCGGATTGTCTCCAGCGCGCCCCCCGCGTGCGCGCTGTCGCCGTGGGTGAGCAGCAGCCCATCCAGCCAGTCCACCCCGCGCGATCGCAGATACGGCAGCACGATCCGCGAGTAGTCGCGCACGTGGCCGCAATCCAGGATCCAATCGTTGCCACCCGAGCGCACGTGGATCGCCGCGCCCTCCCCCACATCCAGCACCGTGATCTCACACGCGGGAGCGCCTTGGAACTTCGGCCACTCCACATACATGTGACCGAACGGTACCTTTGCAAATGAACCCACGATAAAGAGCAGCACTTTTGCGCACGCCCAGTTCGCCGCATTCACCACTGCCAGCAGCGGCGTGAATGAAACGATGAGCGACATGAGCCCCAGCGAGAGGACCAGGAACGCAATCGGCACCGCCAACGCGTTGGCCACGATGGCCACTGGCGACACCAGGTGAAAATAACCCGCCATGAAGGGCATCGACCCTATCCACGCAGCGAGCGTCACTCCCGCTGTCAGGCAAACCTGCCGCCAGCCCCACGTCCAAATCCGTTGCCATCGGCTCCACAGCGGCTTGGGGATAAAGTCATCCGGCTTCAATCGCGCCTCGATCCTTTTCGCGATCCAGTCCGACATCAAAATGAGGCACAGCACGAGGATGAATGAGAGCTGAAACCCCGGCTGGAAAAGCTCGTTCGTATCCCACACGAGAATCACCAGCGCCGCCCCCGCCATGCTGTTCAGCAGCACAGCCGGACGATTTGCCAGCGGTGCGGCAAGGATGAACATCGCCATGATCGTCGCCCTTACACAGCTCGCCCCCAGCCCCGTCGCGATCGCGTACGCCCACAAGACCGGCACCGCCACAAAAAAGGCCGCAAACCGCGAGAGCCGCAGCGGCTTCAGCAGCGCCCACACGATCCAGGCCAGCATCGCCACATTCAGCCCGCTCACGGCGAAAAGATGCAGCGTGCCCGTTTTTTGAAATAGCTCCTTCATCTCCGGCGGCGTCTCCCCGCGCAGGCCCAGCACCATGCTCTCGATGAGCGCCGATTCATCCGGTGCGTTCATGCCCTCCTCCAGCTTCGCCTTCACCCACGCGCGGGCTCCGATTGCGAAGTGCTCCACCCTGCTCCCCTCCCCGTGGCCGAGGATTGCGCAGTCAGCCTTGCTCCATGCGTGCAGTTCCATGGCCACTCCCCGCCGGCGCTGCCATTCCGCCGAGTCGAATTCGCCGGGATTCGTCGGCCTCGCCAGCGGGCGTGCATCCCCGCGAATGCGCACCACATCGCCATACACCGGAGCCGTGCCCACCCAGTGCACTGCACACAGTACCGGCGCGCTCGTGGCATTCTGGCCGAGTTTCAGGGCGCGCACTTTGACCTGAAAAATCGCCAGCGGCTCGCCCCGGCTGCTCGTGAAGGAAACCGGCTCCGACCACACCACACCCGTCGCCTCGGCCGGCAGCGGGCGCGACTCCACCTGCCCCGCCAGCGCAGCCTCCGCCCCGTGGTGAAACCGAATCGCATGTAGCGCCGTAAATGCCACGCCCACCCAAATCCGGCATATCCACACATTCGGCCATCGCAGCACCGCCAGCGCAAATACCCCCGTGACAACCAGCGCAGCCAGGAGCGGCGGCGGCCACCAGTCCGCCACTGCGATTCCCAAGATCGCAGCAAGCGCGAGACCAGCCAGCGGTTTTCGCGGGAGGAACGAAAAAGCGCCCATCAGCCTCCGTGGTTGGCGAGGGTTTTCAGCATGCTGGAGAGGCGCATCGGAAAAAATCATCGCAAATCTCGTCGTCCGCTGGAAGTTGGAAAAATCGCGTGCTATTCTTCACTCCATGCAGCCGGTGTTGGACGAACATTTCGTGAGTTGGTCGCAAAGCGCGGAGCAGATGGACTCCCTTTGGGAAAAGGGCTGGCGTCACTTCGGCCCCATTTTCTACCGCTACAAGGAAGCCATCACCACCGACGGCGTCCGCCACGTGTTGCCCCTGCGGCTCGACCTCAAAAAGTTCGAGGCATCCAAGAGCCAGCGCCGTGTGCTGCGCAAAAATTCCGACGTGGAAATCCGCGTGAAGCGCGCCGAACTCGACCTCGAGCGCCAGCGCCTGTTCGACCTGCACAAGATGCGATTCAAGGACAACATCCCCAACTCGCTGGAGGATTTCCTTGGCCCCGCCCCACAGGCCGGCCCGTGCCTCACCATCGAGGTCGCCGGCTTTCTCAAAGGCAAATTGATCGCCGCAAGCTACCTGGACGTGGGAGGCGACAGCGTCTCCAGCATCTACGCCTTTTTCGACCCCGATTACGCCGACCGCTCCCTCGGCACCGCCACGGTGCTCTGGGAAATCGTCGTCGCCCGCCGCTCCGCCAAGCGCTGGTACTACCCCGG
>JAYUWZ010000845.1:0-3021 GCA_043753265.1 Verrucomicrobiaceae bacterium | reverse complement strand
ATCTCGGTGATGACGAGCTGATACTTCTCATTCGGCACGCGGCGGAGGAATGAGATCATGTCGTTTTGCAGGCTGTCCACGTCCTTCACGGCCGTGTCCTGCTTGCCCGCGACGCCGTCGAATTCCTTCTTCTCGCCCTCGCCGATCTCGTCGGGCTTGAGGCCCACGGTCGCCTTGGCGAGTTTCTTGAGGCCGTCGGAAATGGTGTGCTCCGTCGTCGCCGCGTGGCGCAGGCGGTTGTAAAAATTGCGCGCCAGCAGGTTCTCGTTGGTGGTCTGCATTTTGTTCGCAGCCTCGCGCATGGCGGCCAGTGC
The DNA here is from genome assembly GCA_043753265.1 of Verrucomicrobiaceae bacterium. GTDB lineage: Bacteria > Verrucomicrobiota > Verrucomicrobiia > Chthoniobacterales > Chthoniobacteraceae > SXWH01. Next base: position 2,707 of record JAYUWZ010000845.1, on the reverse strand, counting down.
CTTCTCCTGGTGCTCCATCGCCTTCTTCATCTGCTCCTCGCGCTGCTGCTGGCTCTGGCTGGCCTGCGCCATCTGCTGCTGCGCATTCTGCATTTCCGGCGAGGCCTTCTTCTCCAGCGTCTCGGCGATCTTGCTCCACTCGTTCATCGTGTCGTGCTGGATCTCCTTGTTCCGCAGGGCATCCTTCATCACGTCCTTCATCTGCTCCACGAGGCGGTTCAGGCTTTCGTCATTGGCCTTCTCGCTCGCCTCCACCTTCTTGATTTCCTCCGCGGTGCGCTCGCTGTTCAGGTCCTTCTTGTTGTCGGCAATCGCCTTGTTTTCCTCGATGGCGCGCTCCTCGTCGCGGATGCGCTCATCAAGCTGCTTCAGCACCTGGTCCATCCGCTCGCGCACGCGCTCAGCGTGCTTCTCGGGCGAGAGCACGTAGATGGTAAATTTGACCGACTGCACGGGCTCGCGCTTCGGGAAATAATCAACGGTGTATGCGCTGAGTTCCACGATGCTGTCCTGCGGCACGCCTGCTTCCGCCGGGGCCCAGGTGAGAGGCTTCGTCATCTCCTTCACCGTCTGCCCGCCTGCGATGCGCGGCAGCTCGCTCGGCTCAATGGCCTTCGCCTTTTGCGTCGCGGCGTTCTTTTTCCACATGTCCCACATCTCATTCACCCACTCGCCCTTGTCGTCCTTCTTCACTTTCTCGGGTTCGCCGTTCTTTTCGCCGAGGCGCTTCATCGTCCAGGCGACCCATGTCTCCTTCAGTCCGTAATCATCACTCGAACCCACGGTAAAGCGCAGGCTCTCATGCGGCAGAATCGCGAGTTCCTGCTCCTGCAGGCCCATCACTTCGATGCGCGGCGCGCTGTCTTTTGCGGTGCCCACACGCAATGTGTAGGGCTGCACCGGGGTGAGGCCGTGGATGTCCGCCCAGCGCAGCGTGACCTCGCCGCCTAGGTCGGCGAGCGGGATTGCCGGCGTGGTGAAAATCTCGCCCTCCGTCTTCGCATCATTCTGCTTGGCACCGACCGTCGGCCCCGTCGTGAGGCTGCCTTTGCCGACTGCGCGGGAAATCTTCCCGGCAAACGAAACCTTGCTGCCTTCCAAAAATTCCGCGCCGCTGCCGTGCACCGGCTGCTTCGCCTCGGGATAGCCGAGGTAGTCAGGAAGCGTCACCTTCGCCGAGAGTTCCTTGAGCTCCGGACGGTGCAGCGGATGAATCACAATGTCCTTCAAGTAGTCGCCCACGCGCAGGCTCAGCACGCCGTCGCGCACCTGCCCGGGGAACTTGAAGAGCGCCTTGCCCTCCTTCACCTCGGCCGTGATTTTCGATTGCTCGCCGATGGTCGCACTTGCGCTGCCCGGCTTCCACTGCGCGTCTTCCTTCACGCCCACGATGAGCGGGAATTCCTCGCCGTGCGCGATGAAGAGTTCATTCGGCAACTGCTCGACCGTGGTAAAGGTGAAACGCTCAATGTCCGCCCAGGGCATCGCCCAGCGCTGCACGGCATTCGTCGCCGCGCGCGGCACGAGCACAAAGGGCGCGGCGGTGAGGCCCGTCACCAAAATCGCCGCAAACGCCCAGCGGCGCGCGGGGCGGGTGGGTACTGCGTCCGCAAAATCGTGGCGGCTCGAATCATCGGCCACCTGGCGGATTGCCGCGCGAAGCAGCGCAGGCGAAAGATTCTCCGGAAGCTCGGTGGTCTGGGTGAGTTCAATGACGCCCTGCAGGCGATCACCCAGCACGCGGAAATGCTTTTGCAGGAGCTTCGCAAGCTGCGCGGGCCCGCGACGGAACCACAGCCAGCGGTGCGCCCAGCCCTGCGCAAACAGCGCCGCAAACGCAGCGCCACAGGCCGACAGCGCGATGCGCGCCGCCACCGGGGTATTCACAAATCGATCCGCCGCAAAGAGCAGCACATACGTGATGAGCAACCCAGCGACGCCCCCGCCGATGGATGCCACAGTCTCCATTCGTCGCAGTCGCGTCTCAAACGTACGCAGTTGGGAAACGAGTGATTCCGGCAATTGATTCGTTTGCATAGCTCTGGATTTGCGCGCGCAGTGTAACCGACTTTTCGCCAAGGGGAATGGCGGAGTTGTCAGAAGTTTGTGAGTGCTTCGTTATCTGACTCCTGTTGGCCGGGTTTGTTGGATACTTTATTCCACCCCAATCCAAGCGTTTATTAATCTCGCTTAACGATTTCGCCCATCGACTACACGCCAACGCACCTTTCACTGCTCCGCTTCATCAGCCCTGCAGGGCATGGTCAGAAGTACCAATTTTTGGACTCACCAACCGTCGCGGACAGTAAACCAGTAAGATACATCTTCGCTAGGGGTGCCATCAGCCGAGTAAACTTCATCATTATCTCCGATGACTCGTGCTCCCAGCTTTTCGGCAATTGAAAGCATCTTCATCAAAACCGCGCGGTTCGGCTTTCCGACAACGATTCTGCCTTTATAGTACCAGAAACAACGGGCAGCACCGCGCGAGGGGTCAAGCATTTGGGCGGTATCCTCTTCGCTTAAGGGCTCCAACTCACGATCGGTAGCCAGAAGCGTTAGCCATTCCTCGCGCGTGATAGCTGGCCCTTCATCGGTAGACCAGCTCTCTGAGGTGCAACGGAATTTTGGACCGGTTTGTTGTTTAGTTAGATGAGAGGATGAGGGATTCGAAGTGGCTGGGGGATTTGTAACCGAGGGAGGAGTG
>JAYUWZ010000844.1:0-3025 GCA_043753265.1 Verrucomicrobiaceae bacterium | reverse complement strand
GCTTGGTGGCACGCACACGCTTTTCCTCCTCGTGATACATGAACAGCAGAAACTCGTTCCACGTCACCTCGTGCTTGCCCATCCAGAAAGGGTTCACGGTCACTTCTTTTTGCGGGCCTTCATCGGCACCACGGCCGGCCTCGTTATCGGGGCTGCCCATCTTGAACTTCCCACCGGGGATTGGCACCATGTCGAACGCCACATCCGTGCCCACGATGGTCGTGGAGTAGGCCTTCATATCCTTCTCCGTCTTTTCCTTGTGCGCCGCGGCGATGCGCTTGTGAATCTCGGCGGTGAGCAGGGGTGTGTCGTTCGGGTAGCGGGAATCGCCGGCCTTGCGGGAAATGAGCGTCGCGCCCTCCGGCCACTTCGCTCCCTCGTCGATCCATGTCTTGAGGGTGGCGGCTTCCTCCTTGGTGAGCCGGCGGCTCGAGCCAGCCTTGATTGCTTCAAGCGGCGGCATCAAATCGTCGTCGTCGTCCGGGGCCACGGCGGTCTTGTAGACCTTGCTGGCGTCGCCTTTGCCAGGGACGATGTATTTCCCACGGATGGCATCCTTCGCGGTGCTGAGAATGTAATCGGTGTTCCCTTTTTCCACGTCGGTCGCCTTGGGGTTGTGGCAGCGCACGCAGTTCAACTCCAGGATGGGCTGGACTTCCTTGGCGAAGTCCACCGCCGCAGTGGCGATGGATGGCAGGAGAATCGAGGTGGCAAGAATGACTTTCGAGTTCATGATTTTGAAATGCTTCGGTGCCTTCGGTGGAGAATACGAAGGGGCGCGGCTTATCGATGCACAGCGCCGGGTCGTCAAGGGCGGACGAACGGAAGGCAGCGTTTTGAGACAACCCGCAGGGGGCTGGAATAGAAGTGAATCCTTTCGTATTTTTCGTCGAAGTCCGCGAGGTTTCCTGGCGACGATGTCCCAAAGGGGGACCGTCCTCATGTTACACAGCAAAGAAACGGCAGTGCGAGGCATCACCCCAGACGGATTGATTTTCAGCGCTGCTCCCCGAATCTCCTGATTTCCTGCTAATGACGTTGCCATCTCTACGGAAGGTCGTCGTCCTCGGGGAATCTTGTTTAATCCTGAAAATCTTGTAAATCCTGTCACCAACCGTGAGCAGGTCGTATGGAATATTTGGGCACAAATTCCAGAAGCCGCCAGCACCTCTCTTTTGACAGGATTTTCAGGATTAAACAGGATTGCTCCTTTTCGCTTATCTCCAGAGTAAATGACTGTTTTGCTGCTGCTGGAGATGCAAAATTGCGAGCGATCAACAACGTCTCCGCGCAGAAAATCACGATCGCGTGTTATGCTTCTCACCATGAACACCACTCAACTACTGATCGCAGCCTTCGGCTTCGCTGGGTTCTCTTTGGCCTCCCACGCGCAGATGCTCCCGATGAATGAACGGGTTCGCGTCGAAGTCCGCGTCGCCACCGAGAGTGAACTCAAGGATATTGCCAAGACCACCGCGGATCGGGTCACCCAAAAAAGAACGCTGAATATCACGCTCAGCGGGAAACCAAAAAGCCCTGAGACGCGCGTGATCAAATGGACAGCCTACGGCAGGGATCTCAGGAATGATCAGACGCGTCCCATCGGTTCCGGGGAAATCAAACTGGCGCTGGTGAACGGTACGCAGACCGTGGAGAGCGAACCTACAACCACGACCCACACGCCCGACCACGCGGTGACCCCGAAGGCCGGCGGTGGGAAGCGCCCCAATGCGCGTGCGAGACATGTCGAGGCAACGGGAACCAAATTTATCGGTTACTCCGTACAGGTCATGGATGGCACCAAAGTCGTGGGAGAATTGTCCGACCCGGTTGGCATTGCGAGGCCCAAAGCAGCAGTCCCAGAAAAGCCCAAGGCGCCATAGCACTCTCACTTTGGCTCCATTCCCGTTGACGTTCGCCCGCATCCGTTGGAAATCACCAGCCGTGCCCGGGAACTACTCCATCCACTATACCTGCCAGCGCTGCACCAACTGCTGCCGCTGGCCCGGTGTCGTGAGAGTCGACGACGATGAAGTGGCGACCATCGCCGAATACGTGGGGATGGGCGAGCAGGAGTTCATCGAAAAGCACACCCGCCTCCGCCCCGATCGCCGCGGCCTGTCGCTGCTGGAAAGACCCGATGCCTCCTGCGCGTGGCTGGAAGGGCAGGATTGCATGCTGCAAGCCGTGAAGCCCCGCCAGTGCCGTGCCTTTCCCAACGAATGGAATTTCCCCGGCTGGCGGGAAAAGTGCGAAGCCGTGCCGAGTTTGATAAAGCAGGACTGAGCCGAAGGGTGGACGGGAGCGCGGCTGTCTCTAAGACCAGCCCCAGCAGCTTTAAAAATCGAAACGTGATCGGAGCATCGGAAGTGCGAAGCGTGAGGACACCACTGCGGCTGCCACTACCAGCAAAGCCGCGCTCGGTCCGCGTCTCACCTCTCTACTCCTCCACGTTTCACGAGCCCCTACACCCCCGCACGCGCCTGCTCACTCCCCCGCTGCGCCGTGCTCCGGCGTTTGTCGGTGAGCCGTGTCTTGCGCTTCCGGAGCTGCCGGGCGAGCTTCGCCTTTACGGCATCCAGCGCGCTGTAGAGGTCCGTGGCACTCTCCTGTGCGTGCAGGTCCGGGCCGGCCACTGCGAGATGCGCGCTCACGGTGAACCGTGCGGCTGGGTCCGCGGTGTCGTCGCGCGAAAGCACCGCGTGCGCCGATACGATGCGACTGTTGATTTCCTCAAGGGAGTTTAGTTCCGCGACCATGCGCTGCTCGATCGCGGGGGTGAGTTTGAGGTGGCGAGGAGTGAGGTGGATCTTCATTGCTCTGGGTACTTAGCCGCCCGCCCATGGGTGGCAACCGGCCCCCAAAAACAGCCTCCTGCGCATTCACCGTCACCGCCAGGATTGCGGGGTGGCTGAGCCGCCGCTCCGCTGTAATCGCGTGCAGGTGGCAGCGGCATTCCGGCGCGTTGCCCACCTCCGCGAGCCGGAAAGTCTTCGCAGCATCATCCGCCGCCACCGAGTGAACC
>JAYUWZ010000843.1:0-3028 GCA_043753265.1 Verrucomicrobiaceae bacterium | reverse complement strand
GGTGAATTGTGCGTGATACGTGGAGAGGTGAGAAGTGGAGACGGGCGGGGGGCGAAACGTCCAACGTCCAACATCCAACGCTGAACGTCCAATGGGGCAAGCGACGGGAGGACGACGTGAGAGATGGTGATGACGCAATTTGTGGCAGTTTTTTCGGTTGGGGATTATCGGCGATAGATGCGACGGGGCTGCGCGGGGAGGGTTTGTGGGGTGGATTGATTATGTGCGATGGGGTGTCGCCGATAATCAGAGCTTGGAAGAGGTTGGGGACGAGAGGATTGTGCGACGGATTTGGATTATCGGCGATAGATGCGATCGAGTGGAGGGGCTTGCGGAGGGGAGCCGTGGGTTGATTCCACGGGGTTCCTCGGTCGCTTAGGCTTTCTCGGAATGACAGTGATTTGGGAGGGGGGAGATAGAATTTTGGGATTATCGGCGATAAAAGCGATCAGGCGCTTCGGCGGGATTCTGGCGGAGAGACGGGGGTTGTTGCAGTTGTTGCAGTTGTTGCGATGGACGCGATGGACGCGATGGACGCGATGGGGTGTTCCACGGGTTCCACGGAAATTGGGATGTGGTTCTTGGTGTGTTCCCATGTCCTCCCGTTTATGCCAGCCCTCCATTTGGAGAGTATGCCACGATTTTGCTGGGGGTGCACATGGAAAATGAAAATGGGGCCTCGGCTCTCAATCGCGAATCCATAGTGGTGCGAGAGCTGGAGCGAGGTTGAAACCCCCGCCACCTTTGGCTGGGACAAAAAACTCCGCCGCATCTTTGCAGATGCGGCGGAGTGTTTGTTGAGACTTTTTGCAGCCTTTCGCGGGTTAGGCGATGATGGACTTGACTACCTTGCCGTAGTTGTCGGTGAGGCGGAAGTCGCGGCCGTTGTAGCGGTAGGTGAGCTTCTCGTGGTCGAAGCCGAGCAGCGCGAGCTGGGTGGCGTGGAGGTCGTGGACGTGGACTTTGTTTTCCACGGCCTTGGCGCCGAACTCGTCGGTGGCACCGTAGGCCTGACCGCCCTTGACGCCGCCGCCGGCCATCCATGCGACCATGGCGCGACCGTTGTGATCACGGCCTGCGTTTTCGTTGCCGTTGCGGTCCTTGGTGACCGTGCGGCCGAACTCACCGCCCCAGACGATGAGGGTGTCATCGAGGAGGCCGCGTTGCTTGAGATCCTTGATGAGGGCTGCGGCAGGCGTGTCGATGGCTCCAGCCGTGCGGGGCAGGGAGGTCTCGAGGTTGCCGTGCATGTCCCAGCCGCCGTGTTCCACCTGCACGAAACGCACTCCGCGTTCCACGAGGCGGCGGGCGACGAGGAGCTTGGAGCCCATGTCGGTCTTGCCGTACATTTCCTGGATGGCTTCGGGTTCCTTGCTGACGTCGAAGGCCTCGGTGGCCTCAGCCTGCATCTTGAATGCCATTTCGAAGGCCTCAATACGGGCTTCGAGCTGGGCGTCCTTCTGCAGGGCCTGCGCATGCATCTGGTTGAGCTGCTTGACGAGGTCGAGCTGGCGGCGCTGGCGCTCCACGGGGCTGAACTGGTTGCGGATGTTCAGGATGACGTCATCCAGGTTCATGCCGCGGGAGTAGTTCACGTTCACACCCTGATACATGCCGGGGAGGAAGGACGACTGGCGCCATTCCGGACGGCCACCGATGGTGATGAAGCCGGGCATGTTCTGGTTCTCGGTGCCGAGACCGTAGACAACCCACGAGCCGAAGGAAGGCTTGGGAAGCTGGAGCGACCCGGTGTTCATGAAGCGCTGGGCGACTTCGTGCGCAGGGATATCCGTCCACAGCGAGCGGATGACTGCGATGTCGTCGATGACTTCGCCGAGTTTCGGGAACACCTCAGACACTTCGAGGCCGCTCTGGCCCATCTTGGTGAACTTAAAGGGTGAGCCATAGGCGAGGCCGTCGTGCCCAGGGATGCTCTTGTTGTCGTACTTGTTCAGCTCGGGCTTCGGGTCCCACGTATCCACCTGAGTGGGGCCACCGGAAGCGAAGATGTGAATGATGTGCTTGGCCTTGGCAGGGAAGTGCGGCTGCTTGGCGGCCAGAGGGCCGGCGAGTTTACCAGGTCCAGGAGCGAGGGCTGCTGCGCCCTCAGCAAAAGGATTGATGCCGAACAGTGCCGCGAGGCTCATGGCACCAAAGCCCATGCCGGTGCGCTGGAGCATCTGGCGGCGGGTAAAGAGGATGTCGTCGAGGGATGCGGTATGTTCGCGGACGTATTTTTCGCTGAGTGGTTGACGGCTCATGATGTTGCTGTGGTGGAGTGCTGGTGGATGGGTTAGGACGACTGTGAAATGACTGTGCCACAGAGAGAACCCTGCGGCAATTGCGATTTTATGGACAATTCGTGAGAAAAATCTCGGTTGATACTATTTTCACAGCAGAAAGTCCGCCGGGTGGGACAAAAAAGATTTGGGGAAATTGAGGAAATGGCCTCTGAGGTTGTGTGGGGCTTGTGGGAATGGTGGTGTGTGGATTTGAAATAGCCTCCGATTTCGTCATTTGGGGTTTGGCTTTTCCCAGCGTTGAGATGGGGGGTTCGCGGAAATGCGTGGGATGATTCAATTCCCCCCAAACTTGTGGCGGAAGACCGCCCGCAAACGGCTCTGCACGCCTCACCAGCGCGTCGGATGATTTTCAGCTTTCCCGAGGCACCCTAGACTGGCCAGTGAGTTGACGCTCGCTTCCACCAAGCTCGCCATGGTGGTGGTCGGAGAGAGAGGCACTGGCAAGGTCATCCGTGTGGAGATCGGATCAGTGAGACGCTCGATCTCACGCCAGTAAAGTCCTTGCTCGTCCCCGACCACAACGTGCTCGCCGTGGAACTCCGCCTCCTGCGAAAAAGACAGAGGAAGGTCGCATGGCGGCGAGCGAAGGCGCGCGAGTCACAGCCCGCCGCGTTGAGGTTACTTATTATCCTCAAACCAACCCTTCACCTTATAATCCGTGATGTAGCCCGTGTCGGCGAGCGCCTCGTCGTAGTGGATATAGGTAGTGCCGCCCATGCTGATGC
>JAYUWZ010000842.1:0-6509 GCA_043753265.1 Verrucomicrobiaceae bacterium | reverse complement strand
GCCACGCGGCATTCCCCTACCAGCGGCTCGTGGAGTGCGGCCTGAATATCTGCCTCGGCACAGACAGCCTCGCGAGCACGCTCACACTCTCGATGTTCGATGAAATGCGCATTTTTGCGCGCCGCGAGCCCACGGTGCCTCCGGCGGAAATCCTGAGAATGGTCACGCTCAATGGCGCACGGGCACTTTCCGTGGATGCCGGGCGGATTGAAATCGGTGCATTGGCTGACTTGATCGCCATTCCGTGCGATGGTAGTGATGACACACTCCACGAGGAAGTGCTCGATCACCGAGGCAGCGTCCCGTGGATGATGCTCGATGGCCAAATCCTTCATTCCTAGCACCGCTCTACTCGCCGCGCTCACTCTGCTCGGCTCCGCCGTACTGCCTGCGCACTCCGCGCCGAAAAAGAAGACACCTTCCAAATCCCCAGCAAAGGCAAAGACCACCATTGTCCAAAAGGTTGAGCCTCCAGCGCCGCCACCACCGCTCGCACCAGGGGAACTCCCGCTCGCCGCGCGCGCGGCAATCTCGATGGACGTCAAGACCGGCACCGTTCTCTACGAGAAAAATGCCGACGCGATGGAATACCCGGCCAGCGCCACCAAGATACTCACCGCGCTCCTCGTGCTGGAGACCGGCGAACTCGACAGGGAACTCACCGTCCAGATCGAAGACACGAAAGTGGAGCCCAGCTCACTCTATATCAAACCCGGCGAAACTTATACGCGGAGAGACATGCTGCACGCACTGCTGCTCAAGAGCGCAAACGACGTCTCCCTGGCACTCGGGCGCGATAACGCCGGGAGCGTCGCCGCCTTTGCGGAGAAAATGAACACCCGTGCGGCGGCACTGGGCGCGACGTCGTCGCATTTCACAAACCCGCACGGACTCCACAATCCCCATCATTTCACCACCGCGCGCGACATGGCGATCATCGCCCGTGCCGCGATGCAAAACCCTCTTTTCCGGGAAATCGTCGCGAAACCCGAGGCCATGATTCCCAAGGCCGGCGTGCAGACCAAGTTGCGCAACCACAACAAGCTCCTGGCCATGCTCGCAGGCTGCAACGGCGTGAAGACGGGCTACACCGTCCCCGCCCAGCAAGTGCTCGTCTCCTCCGCCATGCGCGAAGGGAAGGAAGTGCTCTCCGTAGTGCTCCACACCAACAAGCCAGGCATTTGGGAAGATTCCAAAATGCTGCTCAACGACGGCTTCGTGAAGCTGGGCGTGGTCCCTCCCGCGGGACCCGCAATTCAGGGACAATCTCCAGCGTCAAGCGGGCCCGACGCGGTGTCACCTTCCACGCCGCCCCCCACAACTCCGCCCGCCGCACCCACCCCTCCACCACCCGCTCCAGTAATCGTGACTCCAGCGCCAACAAGCCCCGCACAGCCACCCACCTCCAGCATTGTCCCGGCGAAATAAGCGCTCCGAAACGAGCGGCACGCCTTGGACTGCGTGTGGTAAGCCTAAGCGCGACACCGCTTTGGAAGGGGTGCGGGTGGGAGAACCTCCAACCCACCGGCGATCACCAATTCTCCCAGCGATCGCTTTCTGCAGTTTCGCTCCGCCCAATTATCACAGCCCCTCCAAACCCGCGAAATAGCGTTGCCTCTTTCCCTCCGCGATCCAGCATGCGCCCATGCCGTCATTCGACATCACCTCCGAAGTGGACAAGCAGGAACTCGACAACGCCGTAAACCAGGCGCGCAAGGAACTTGTCTCGCGCTTCGATTTCAAAGGCAGCAACGCCACCATCGACCTCGACTTGAAGGAATCGAAAATCAAGCTCGCGGCGGAAGATGGTTCCCGCGTCCGCGCGCTGCACGACATCATCATCGGGAAGCTCAGTAAGCGCGGAATCGATCTGCGCAACGTGGACCGCAAGGATCCCGCAATCTCCCCGCTCGGCCACGCCACCCAGGAACTCGTCATCAAGCAAGGCCTCGACGGTGAAAAGGCCAAGGAAATCGTCAAAGCCATCAAGGAGGCCGCCTTCAAGGTCCAGAGCTCGCTGCAGGAGCGCCAGATTCGCGTCACCGGGAAAAATCGCGACGACCTCCAAGCCGTCATTGCCTTCTGCCGCAGCCGCGATTTCGAAGTAGGCCTGGCCTTCGGAAACTTCCGGGACTGATTGCAGGATTCGCGCGAAACGCCGCACGTAGTCCCGCCTTTAGGCGGAATGATCGGTTGATTTATGCCAGAGTCTTCTGCCCAAAATTAAGGTACCGCCTTTTTCAAAGCCTACCGAAACGTCACCAGCTCCGCGCGTCCATCCGTAAATGTCACCAGCAGTGCCAGAGTGCTATCGCTGCCCACAAGGCGCGAGGTGGCGTTGCCATTTCCGGACGAGGCAGATTTAGAGACGGTCTTCACGACATGGCTGGTGCCGTCGAGCAGTGTCAGGCTGTCGCCGGGCACGACGATTTTTGAAAGCGCGCTGCCATCCCACTTCCACACTCCGCTGCTTTTCACAGTTCCATTGCTGGTGGCCGCCCCAACGAAGAGCACACCCTCCTGCAAGTTGAACCACGAGATGCTCGTGAAGAGTTGTCCGCTGGCAGCTCCGGGAGCCGCCGCGCCCTCGCGCAGCGCAAGCTTCAGCGCGCCACCGAGATCGCTCCACAATCCGAGATCATTGGTCGTCACGGCATTGCCAGTGCCTTTAAGCAGCAGACCGCTGAAGGCGACCTCGCCCGCTTCATTGATCACCGGGTCTCCAAAGCTCCGCCAGTTGGCGTCCGTATCGGCCGCATTGGTTCCACTCTGCGCGACCGCTGCGACACGGATGGTCCGGCGGGCAATGATGCTACTCGACACCCTGCCCACCTTGATTCCCGCGCGGAATGCGAGAGTGCCTTGCCCATTGATGGCTGGCGGATACAGCGAACTGTAAATCGCCCCCGTCACTGCCGAGCTAGACCCGTTCTTCACGATCGCATCGGGTGCCTGGCTCACGGTGAGCGTCACTGTCACCCCGTAGTTGGTGAAGGGACCAACTGCCCCGACTGAGGCCGCGTAGTCCGCTCCGCCCACGATCACCGTGTAGTCGCCTGCGGGCAACGTCACCGTGCCAGTCACATCGCCATCGGCCACGCCATCGCCGTGGATGCCGGGCACCGAGCCATAGTTCGCAGCGGTGCCATCCGCAGCATGCCCAATATAGGTGAGGCTGCTGAGACTGGCCGGAATGGCGACTCCGCTCATGGGATCACCCGGCGTGTTGAAAACGTCCTCATTCCCGATCTTCCAGTTACCGAGCGACACGAGCGCACCTTCCTTGGGCTGCGTCCCGCCGAGCGTGCCGAGATAGGTCGCAGTGATGATGCTGCCATCATGCGCCGCCGCAGCTGGTGCGACATGCGCCAGCCCCGAGTATATGGAAAATGCCGGGTACTGCAGCGCACTCGCTCCCCCTACGACGCTGCCCTGCACTCGAAGATTCACCACCGCTGGGCTCGTGAGCTTGAAGCGAAACGCCCGCGTGCGATGGCTATCGCCAAAGTCCGCATCCGTTCCATCCGCCCAGCCAAAATTGCTGGAAAGATTCGGGATCGCGATGGCCACAGGAGCCTCGCTGCCATTGCCTGGTAAGGTTCCAAAATCCTTCCCGGTATACGTCAGATGGGCATCGGCGCTGGAAGCTCCGAGCAGATAAATGGAAGCCGCAAGGAACGAGTGTATTTTGTTTTTCATGGATTGGTATGTGGATTCGTTTCGGTAGTGAATGGTGGTGTTTCGGTTCACGTTATTGGTTTTTGGAGTTGCACACGTTCCAGCGTGGAAAATCGGCAGGGTCATGGTGTAGCCCATTGGTATTTGAGCCTGTAAAACACCGGTCCTGCTGGCGGCGATGGATCGGTAAAGCTCACGGTGCCCGCCGTCGTCCCCACCACAGTACCGATGTTCTCCCAGTTCGGTGGCGACAGCAAAGTCGCGCGCTCGATCCCGAAGGAGACACCCGTCTGCGTCGGCGAGCCAGTCCAGTATCCCATCTCGCTTTTCCACGTGAGCACGTAGCCCGTGCCGGAGATGAGTTGCCCCGTGGGTTGAAAGCTAGGCCCTGCTTTGAAGTGATAGGTATACACCGGGCTCGGCGTGTGCCACGGCCCGCCGGCTGGTCTGTTGGTGCTCCGATCCACCAGTCGCATCCCCACGAAGTAGTCGCCCGGCTTGTTTGCCGTCCAAGCACGCCCGTGAATGTGGCCAAAAGGATCCTCCCCGGAAAAATCAAAGCCCTCGCTCAACACAAACTGAAAGTTCCCTGCGGGCTGATTCGTTTCGAATGAAGCAGTGGGCTCTGTTGCCCCCTGTTCCCAAAAGCCAAACTTCGCGCCCGCCGGTCCCGCCACGCTCACGATCTCCATCCAGATATAAGAGCCATCATGCGCATGCCCAAAATCGTTATCGTCGTATTCGCCGTTCGAAATCGCGGTGAATGAAAACGTGTCCGGGAAAAGGGTGCGTGCGCTGTCGTCAAACATGTAGTATCCCCCACAGCGCTGGCCCACGGGACGCGCCAGCAGGCGAATGATCCAGTCCGTCCCCGAGGCCCCCACAAACTTGAGCGGCTCACCGGCATCGGCGACACCATTGCCATTCACATCATTCACCCCGGCTCCAAAGTGATGGTGCGTTTGACCATGCGCCCGCCCCGCAAAAAGCATCACGAGCAATAATAGAGGCAGCGCCAGCAGGCGCGCGCGACGAAGAATTGAGGTCGTGTCAGTCATCATAATTACGGGTTGGGCGCAACGGCGGTGGGGTCGACAAAGCGATTGCCCTGCTCGCGCAAATTCTTGCTGACCTGCACCCACGCGAGCGTCTCCACATGGCCGTCGGCAAAGAGGTAGTTGGCCGCGCCATCATGGCGCTTTACCGCGATTTGGCCTTCCATGGACTCGGGTGGGATCAGCCCGCCGCGATACGGGGAAAAGTGAAAGTGGTCGGAGTTTTTGTATTCCTTCGCCATCTCGGCAAACAGGATCGTTTCCCTCTGCTTCTCCAGCCTGGCGAGCCGCGAGAAATCCAGGTCGGGCGCGCCCGCGGGATTCGGCGTGAGAAAATCATTCATCGCATACGAGTAGGACCGCTCCGTGTTCTCGTCGCACGGGCAGCGAAAACACAGCGTGCCATCCGCATACGGTTGGAGCGTGATGGACCATGACTTCCCGCCAGCCCTGCGCTGGTGCGAGGTCACGGGCAGCGTCATCTCGTTCTCCGCCGCGTAGCGCAGCACGGCCCCGCCGATTTGCTGTTGAAAATTGGTACACTTGGCCGTGAGCCCGCGCGAGCTCATGCGCGAGAGATAGGGAAAGAGCAGCGCCGCCAGCACCGCGATGATGGCGATGACGACGAGCAATTCCAGGAGCGTAAAGCCCTGGTGGTTGTTGTTCCGAAATTTCATGTAGGTGGAGGGTTTGTCCGCCAATGCGGGATAAGTGAAAAAGGTGGGTCCTAAGCGGAGGGCGGCGCGAAAGCCTGGCCGGTCTATGAACATCACCTCGGACGCTCGTCCGTGGAGGGCGCTTCCCAGGCGCTCGGCGTGGTCATACGACCGCCCTCCGCAAAGGGTTCATGCCCGTGGCAATGTGCGCCCGGGGATTGAGAAAAAGGCGGAGCCCCGTAAATGGGATGTACCGATGCGACACACGCGCGATGGCGCGGGGCACAATGCGGCTGGGATCCGCCCGGCTAAGCCAGCGGGGGAGGGGTGGGCGGCTGCTCGCTACGCACGAGTGCGTGCGGAGCAAATGCGGGCCAGGAGACATCCATGGCCGGCGTGGGGGGCGGCAAAAGCATGCGGTTGAGAGCTGCAACTTTCAGGTCATCGCCCTTCTTGTAGGTCGGCAGCGTGGGTTGCTTCTGCTGCTCCTCTTCCTGCCCTTTGGAGATGGCGGTGCACAATCCGCAGGGATGGTCGCCATCGAAAGTGGTCTTCACTGCCTCGGCCACCGTGGCCGTCTGCGTGCGGGAGAAAATCATCCCCGTCCATGCAGCCGTCTGCAAAAGCATCCAGTGCGCGCCGCTCAAATACAGCGCGCAGACCAGACAGAGCAGGCTGCGAAGGGAAAACTTCACAAGCCGTAATCCAGCGAAAGCGCGGTTCCACTGCAAGGGTTTTCTGACAACAGCCGGTTTCTCATACGCCGCGATGGACAAGATTTTTGATAAAACATATGCGTATATGCGCATTGACGAACAACGGCATCATTCCCGGGACTAACGCCGCGTGTGTCGCGTCTTTTGACCCGCCGCTCATCACACTCAACGCATCGCCAAACTCAACAAACCCATGAAATCCAATCGCAAGATTCTCGCATTCCTCGGAGCCATTACCCTCAGCGCTGCGCCCTGCGCATTCGCTGAAATCGGAATCATCAGCCCGGAGGAGGCAAAGAAGCTCATCGATAACCCGGACGCCAAGAAGCGCCCGATCGTTCTCGATACCCGTGGCGGCTACAAGGACTACTTCCACGGCCACATTCCCACCGCGCACCACATCA
>JAYUWZ010000841.1:0-6514 GCA_043753265.1 Verrucomicrobiaceae bacterium | reverse complement strand
AACCGATTATCGGCGACACCCCATCGCCGATAATCCACGCACCCCGTTCATCCCGTCCATTGCAACAACTGCAACAACCCACCAAACAGGCCGGACTGGAAGTCCGCGCTACATTGGCAAGCCGTCGCGCGGAGACGCTTCATAGGGCAACGCTTACCAGTTTGTTCACTTTTGAGACTGTGAAAATGACGCCATCATGACACGCTTCTTGCTTCATTTACGCGCCTTGCAGCCCACCCCACTGGGCTCACCCAACTTGCCCAACCACTTTCAAATGAGGAAATCCCACGCTTTTTGCCTGTACCTGCTCTGCGTCTTTGTCTTCGCACTGACCCAGATGGCCAGTGCCGCCTTCACGTTCACACCGGGCCACACCTACACTACGGTCACCTATTCGCGCACGATTACAGAACACAACCTCGCAGGTGCCGTCACAGGTTCGCTTACGATTCCCCCGGAACTTGGCAGCGAAGTTCGAGGGGTTGCCTTTGGCCCCGATGATTTACTTTACGCCGTTGTGGTACGGGGGACTGGCTTTGCGGTTCTCGCCTTGGATAGCTCGGGTGGAGTGCAGGCCACCTACACAAAGAACTCGTCCCTGGCAGGCCAGATATCAAATGGAAGAATCGCTGTCGCCGAAGAACACTTTTACGTCGCCGATTCGGGTACGCTCACCAAATTTGAAATCGGCAACATGGGTCCGGGAACCGTCATCTATGTGAATAATCAAGTTTTCGACGCTAAGATTCTGCCAAACGGAAACCTTCTCGTCGCTTCGGCTTATGAATTGAAGGAGATTACCCCATCCGGCACTTTGGTCCGCGATATTACCCTTCAGGGCGCTGGGTTGGGTCGGAGTTTCGTCGATATGCGGGCCGTCGAGTACGATGCGGTTTCCAACAAAATCTTTGTCACGCAGCATGGCTCCTCGAATTTCGAGTTCGACATCTTGCGTTTGGATGCAACCACGGGCGTTCTTGAAAAGAGCGTCCTTTTTTCCACGGCGAGTGACCTTTGCCTAAAAACGGACGGCAACTTGATTGTGGGCAACCGCTGGGAAATCCCACGGATCTACAACAAAGACCTGGAAGTCATTGGCACCGTCGGCACACAGGCGCAAATGGTTGTGACACAGTTCGCACCGCCTGTCAGGCCGTCCGGAGGCACCTTCACCCTCCACCCAGCTTCCCCTGTGAAGTCTGGAACGCTCATTACCGCCACATTCGCAGGCTGGTCCGGTGCGCCGGGTCCGTTCGCCTACTCCGTGCGCGAAGGATACTCGGTCCTCGTTTCACCAGGCGCGAGTGAGTCCTCCACCTTTACCCTGCCCGTCGGCACCCATTTCATTCATGGACGCATCAGGAGCACCTCAGGGGCCTATTCTTCCACTGCGGTGGCGACGGTCATTGTCGACGACACAGCACCCAGCATTTCCACTCCGGCTAGCGGATTTGCCCCGCTCGTGCTGCGCGCGGGTTCCTCGCTGCCAAACTACGCCAGCCAGACTTCTGTCACGGATGCGCATGGTGTCGCCAGCGTGGTCCAGATTCCGGCGGCAGGCTCCATCGTTCCGCAGCTTCTGCTGGACGGAATCACCATCACCGCAACGGATGTCGCGGGAAACTCATCGACTTACCAATTCTCCGTCGTTGTGGACGGCACAGCACCCAGCATCACTCCTCCGACGGGCGGGTTTTTTCCTCTCACTGTGATTAGGGGGAGTGCATTGCCTAACTATGCCAGCCAGGCCATCGTGGCAGATGCGCATGGCGTCGCCAGTGTGGTTCAGAGTCCGGCGGCCGGCAGCATCGTCCCAGATGTTCTGCCAGACGGAATCGCTATCACGGCCACCGACCCCGTGGGAAACTCTTCGACCTACCGGATTTATATCACCCTGGATGTTGCCGGATTCTCCCTTGCCGCACCTTATTCCACAGGCACCATTGTTGCGGGCGGGGGTATAGACCCGCGTATCCCGGCTGCTGCGGTGTGGGCGGGATTTGGCTCCCCTGCGATCAACGATGCAGGGCAGGTGGCTTACTTGGGAAAATGGAGAGGCACGCAATCCGGCATCGGCGTGTTTGTGGACGACACCCTCATCGTAAAAGCGGGCGAGAGCGTTCCAGGCATTGCGGGAGCGGTGTTCAAGTCTTTCAAAGACCCGGTGATCGATAGCGCAGGGCACGTGGCCTTCATCGCCATCATCTCGGGAGCAGGGGTAACTACTTCCAGCGATACCGTTGTAGTGACCACCGCAACGGGCAGCCTCGGCGGCAACCTCGCGGTCCTGGCACGCGAAGGCAGCCCAGCCACTGAAACGGGTGGAGCCACTTTCAAGGAATTCCAAAGCGTTTCGATTCAGGATGGCTGCACCCTCTTCGTGGCGTCCCTGCTGCGAAATTCCGGCTCGCCGCTTGTGGCTTCGCGCAATGACTTGGGCGCTTGGTGGCTGCCAGCGGGCAGCGCCTCTATCATCAAAGTGATGCGCGAGGACGATGCGCTGGGCACGGAAACCATCAAGGCCTTCCAGTTGCTCAAATCCCTCTCCGTCTCACCCGGCCATGGCCGCGGACACTCCGGAGGCAACGAGGCACTGCTGCAACTCACGCTCACCGGCGGGCCGGCCACCCGCGAAGTACACGTGCTCGCGCAGCCGGGTACGCTCACGGAGGTGACCGGAGCGGGCAAGCCACTCGGCGGCACCAATCCTGCGACAGTCACCTGGCGCAGGCTGGGCATGCCTTCCCCCGCCAGCCACGGCGCGAGGGTTTCCGTGGCCGGCACGCTCTCCGGCGTGCCTTCCTCCATCGCCAAGGGCGTCTTCCTCAGCATCGATGCAGGTACCTCGTGGGATTCCGTGGCCCTCACAGGCAGCCCTGCACCCGGCTTTGGCAGCGGCATCACTTTCAGGGGATTCAATGACCCGGTCACTTCCGACTCGGGACTGGCATTCCACGGCTCGCTCACTGGCACCCCAATCGTTTCCGCCAATCGTGACGGCATCTGGTGGCAGCCAGAGGCCAGCCCGCTCCTGCACGTAGCGCAGGAGGGCTTCCAGGCACCGGGCGCGCCTGCGGGTGCAGTGTGGAAGGCGTTTTCCTCGCTGGGCTTGCCCGGCGGCGCCACGGGCCCGATTTTCACCGCGACCCTGCACTCGGGCGGCATCACCAGCGCCAACGACTTCGCCCTATACGCCGTCGACAGCGCGGGCACCGTCCGCCCGCTGCTCCGTGAAAGCCAGCCCCTCCTGGGCAAGACGGTGAAAACTTTCAGCGCGCTCAGGGCCGTCAGCGGCAGTATCGGCACCACCCGCTCATTCAACGCAAATGGTCAAATCGTCGTCCTCGTAACTTTCACGGATGCGACCACGGCGATTGTAAGGATCGACTTGGAGTGAGCCGCGTCCAAACCAAACAAGCGGCAAGATGCGCAGCATCGGTGGATGGCGCTCTCCGAGCCACGGCTCTGCCGTCTCTTCGCGAGTTACCATTGGGAATGCCAAAGCAAACGCCGAAGGCGCGCTTCCAAGTAATAAGAATCGAACCGGCTGCTCCGGGTGGCGCACGACCGGTTGACAACACCTACGACTTCACCGAGATATAAGGCGTTCCACGGTTGCTGCTGTAACCTCCTTTATAAAGGGAGGTATGATGGTGCTCTTCCCCGGGTCCTGGAGCGAGCCATCCAACGCCCAATAGTGCCGATTTTGCCTGTGAAATTACTCCGCTTTCTTTTGTGTTTTCTGCCGTTCCTTTGTTCGGTTTCCGCCCATGCGGCACCACCACAACTAGTGAAGGACATTGCCGCGATACAGGCTCCTGCTTCGTCATTTCCGCGCGACTTCCGCATTGCCGGGGACAATCTCTACTTCATCACTCAGCACGCCCCCGACGCGGTGAAGCTTTGGAAGACGGATGGCACCCTGGAAGGAACCATGATTGTGGCTGACGCGGTCTCCTCCCCTTGCGTCGTCGGTAGTATGCTCTATTTCGTTTCTCTCACACCCGAAGAGGGGGAGGAGTTGTGGAAAACCGACGGGACCGCTGCTGGTACTGTCATGGTAAAGGCAATCCAGCCGGGTTCGCAAGGTAGTGCTCCTTCCGCGCTCTTTGCCGTCGATAGCACGCTGTACTTCAGCGCAGACGACGGCGTGCGCGGCCGTGAGTTATGGAAGTCGGACGGCACGGATTCAGGCACGGTGCTCGTAAAGGATATCCGGGCCGGGTCCGCTGGCTCCGATCCCAAAAACTTTGGGGCCATCGGTTCGACCGTCTGCTTTGCAGCGGATGACGGAGTCAATGGCGTGGAGCTTTGGGCCACCGACGGTACGGGGCAAGGCACCAGCCTGGTCGTCGACATCGAACCCGGAGCTGGGGCGGGTAATCCCACCGCGCTCACGACCACAATGGGTGCGCTTTTTTTCAAGGCATACAACTCGGCGCATGGCGAGGAGCTTTGGAAAACCGACGGCACGGCGGCAGGGACGCAGATGGTGAAGGACGTCTACCCGGGCGCTGCCCCGGGAAGTATTTCAAATCTCACCGCAATGGGTGGGGCGCTCTATTTCACGGCAAACACGTTATCCACTGGGAACGAGCTTTGGAAAAGCGATGGCACGCCAGAAGGCACCGTGCTGGTAAAAGACATCATGCCGGGCACCACGGGCAGCGGCATCCGTTCGATGTTTGCAATGGGGAATACGCTCTATTTCAGTGCCAATTATGATGCCACGCCACGTTCGACGGGGTCAGGTGGAGGGGCGGTAATTATCATTGGCCCCGATACGAGTGGCCTTGGCCATGAACTTTGGAAAAGTGACGGCACTCCTGAGGGCACCCTGCTGGTGAAAGATATTAACACTGGCTACCGTGATGGAAACCCAGGCTCCTTTGCAGTGCTCGGTGGCGTGCTTCATTTCTTCGCGAATGGACAAACTGCCAGTGGACTGTGGCGCACGGACGGGACAGAGGAAGGAACCATTCTCGTCAAGGAAATCAGTCAGGGCGCCTTCTATTGGAGTAGCTTCAATACGCAGAGCCCCGTCGCGTTTCAGTCCTCTCTTTTCTTTGGTGCAGATGATCGCGTTCACGGCCAGGAACTGTGGAAGAGCGATGGCACGGCCCTGGGAACTAATCTATTCAAGGACACGCAAAACGGAGTGGGCAGCAACCCAGAGGTGGTGGCCTACATCGGCAACATCGCATACCTGCTCGCAGACGACGGCGTGCATGGGAAGGAACTGTGGAAGACGGATGGCACCGAGGCCGGCACGACCTTGGTGAAAGACGTAATGCCGGGAGCGGAATCGAGCATCATCCAAAACCTCATGACACTGGGCCCTACCCTCTATTTCAGAGCATGGCAGAGGACCACCGGATATGAACTTTGGAAAACGGATGGCACTGACGCCGGTACAGTCCTGGTGAAAGATATCAGAGCGGGAGCCGACGACTCCTTCCCGAGTGCGCTCACAGTGATGGGCGGTAATCTGTTCTTTTTCACCAGTGGAGCACAGGGTATGAGGCCATGGAGGACTGATGGCACTGCGGCTGGAACCGTCTTACTCAAGGATATAAAAACCGGGACGGGAGGAATGGCAGCGATAGGCAATTTCCTATACTTGACCCTGGATGACAACATCTCGGGAGAAGAGCTTTGGAAGAGCGATGGCACGACGGAAGGCACCGTGTTATTGAAGGAGATCACTCCTGGTCGCCTCATGCAGGGGCCGCAGGACATGGGGCCGTTGAGCACCCAATTTCGGAATTTCACCCCTGCGGGAAACAAGCTGTATTTTTCCGTCATGGGAACGAATACTCAGGAGGTGTGGGTTTGTGATGGCACGGCGGAGGGCACCATAAAACTCAAGACCTTTTCCTATTCATCCGTTGGAGCGCTGGTCTATGTGCGCGCGGTCGGAAACGAGCTCGTCTTCATTGCCAACGATGCCGTGATGGGGAGGCAGCTTTGGAAAACCGACGGCACCCCTGCGGGGACGGTGCAGCTCACATCCTTCGCGCCAGGAGTTGCTTCGTTTGCGTATGGGTATGGATTTGAGAACCATATTGCATCCATTGGGTCTACCATCCTGTTTTGCGTAGACGACGGCATTCACGGCTCCGAACTCTGGAAAAGTGATGGCACTCCCCAGGGCACGGCAATGCTCAGGGACTTCATCCCAGGCTCGGAGGGAGGCCAGTCAGGTTATATCCACGCTGTCGGAAACCGGTTTTACTTTCCAGCAACCACCCTGGGTCGTGGGACTGAGCTTTGGGAGAGCGATGGAACTCCCGAGGGCACCGTCCTCCTCGCAGACATCACTGGCGATTCTGGTTCCAGCCAGCCCATGCATCTCCGCAGCGTAGGTTCGAAACTATACTTCTCCGCGCGAGCCCAGGGCGTGGGGCGCGAACTTTTCGTTTACGAAACAGGAACTCCGATCCCCAACGCGGCACCCACGGTTTATCTCACCGGCGCTCTTGTGCGTACCGTCGAGGCTGCCAACTCCTATACC
>JAYUWZ010000840.1:0-3040 GCA_043753265.1 Verrucomicrobiaceae bacterium | reverse complement strand
ATGGGCTGTTTGTAAAATTGATGGCTAAGCACTATGCTGCCTGTCGGTTTTTCCGGGACACCCTGTTATGAAACGCCTCCTTCCCTTCTTCGCACTCGCCGCCTCCTGCTTTGCCCACGACGCCTCTGCCGACATGGCGAAAGCGGCGGCTTCCTTTCTTGCCTCGCTGACGCCCGAGCAGAAGGCCAAGGCCGCTTTTGGATTTAAGACCGAGGGAAAGGATGAGCGACTGGACTGGCATTTCGTTCCCAAAGCGCGAAAGGGGCTTCCCATTAAGGAAATGACGGAGCCCCAGCGGGAGCTTGCGCGTGCATTGCTGAAGACCGGCCTGAGCGATCATGGCTATAAAAAGGCATCGGAGATTCAGGGGCTCGAAACGCTGCTGCACGAACTGGAGAAGGGCAAGGGTCCGGTGCGCGATGCCGAGCTATACTTTGTCACCATCTTTGGCGAGCCGGGCGAGAAGCAGCCATGGGGCTGGCGCTGGGAGGGGCATCATCAATCTTTCAACTATACGGTGCCCCCGGGCAAGGAGCCTTCGATGACGCCCTCCTTCTATGGCAGCAACCCTGGCGAAGTGAAGGACGGCCCGCAAAAAGGCACCCGGCCCCTCGGACGCGAGGAGGACCTCGGGCGAGAGTTGGTGAAAGCGCTCGACGCCGAGCAGCTCAAGATTGCCTTGATCGCGAAGGATGCGCCCAAGGACATCCTGAACGTGCCCGGCCGGCAGGACACCAAGCCGGAGGGCATCCCGTACGCGAAGCTCAACGATGCGCAGAAGAAACAACTGGTGACGCTGGTGCGGGAGTATTTGTTCCGGTGCCGGGCGGAAGTCGCCGAGCAGGACCTCGCGCGGCTGGAAAAGCTGGGAATGGACAACCTCCATTTTGCATGGGCGGGCGGACTCGACCGCGGCCAGCCGCACTACTATCGTGTGCAACTCGCGAACTTCGTTCTGGAGTATGATAACGTGCAGAATGGGGCGAACCATCCGCATAGCGTTTGGCGGGATTTCGACCGGGATTTCGGGCTCGATGTGCTCGCCGAGCACTACAAGGCTGCGCATCCCGCCAAGTAGCGGAAGCCCACTGGCAGAGGGTGGAGAGGGGATTCGTAAGAAATGTTACGCGAGTGTCTCGTGCGGGCACGTTTCCTGCAACTAAGGCTCCCGCACTGCTCCTATGAAACATCTCTTCCTTGCCATTGCAGCCACCGTCGGACTCAGCGCTTGCGCAGGTTCCAAGGTCACCAATACCAACTTCACCAGCGGCGCAACTGCGCCGAAGAAGATCTTCATCCGCCCCTTTGAGACGGCGGAATTCACCGGTTCCCACGGCGGCGATGCCATGAGGGCCATCCACGAATCCCAGGGCGGCACCGTGTTTGCCAACATCCTCAAGGATGAACTGGAGAAGATTGCGCCGACCACCGTGCTCAAGCGCGGGGAGCGCCCCGATGGCGGCTGGCTTGTTTCCGGCGACCTCGAGGTGGTGAATGCCGGCAACCCATGGCTGCGCAAGTATTTTGGACACTTTGGCGCCGGGCGCAGTGGACTTCTGGTGCATGTGAAGGTGACGGATGCGGATGGCTCGGGCGAGTGGGATTCCAAGGGCGCTTCGGGCAACACCCTTTACGATTTCGATGTGACCGGAGGCAGCCGCCTCACGGGTCCCGCAGGTGGTGTGATGGCCCCTGGTCTCGGCTATGCACCGCCCTTTGATTTCCGCAATGCCGCGGGCCGGATCGGACAAGTGCTGGACCCCGACAGGGAGCGCTACGGCTACCGCGCGGGTTCCTCGATTCGTTAGTCTTTCAATTGTTGGTTGGGAAATAAGTGGGCGGGCTCCGGGTGGAGCCCGCCCGCTTTCTTTTCGCCAGAACAGCTTGCGGTATTTCGCCGGGTGCGGGATGACATCTGCTGCCTCGAATCAAACACTAATGAAGTCCTCCAAATGGCAGACCCGTGAAGGGAAACTGAAGATCGCCGCAATCCTGCTATGGATTGTCGCGGCAGTGCAAATCGTCGCGGGAATCGCATTCACCGTGCTCGCAACCGAGGAGGTGGATCGGAACCTAAACGAGCTGCTCGGTGAGAAGCGCATCACCATTTTTGAAGTGAAGGCCGCGCCTGATGAGAAGCGGATGGAGTTCGACCGGATGAAGGCAAAAGCCGTCAACATGATGAGGCTCTGGCATGGCTTTGACATCGCTGTGGGAATCGCCACGGGCGTGTGTGCCGTGATGGTATGGAGGCAGCCGATGAGGGCCACGATTGGGGCTTTCGTGCTGGGCTTTGTCACCACTGCGGTGAAGATCACCTACCAGTGGGGGTTGCTCGTTCCGGTGATCTTTGCGCGGGTGCTTTTGCTCTGGCTGCTGCTCGCTGCACTGGTCGCCGCAGTCGCTGCCTTGAAGCAGAAACCGGCGAGGTAGCCGCGGGCGGCAGGCTGGCTGTAAAGGTCTATGCGACCTTGCCGCAGCAGTCTTTGTACTTCTTGCCGCTGCCGCAGGGGCAGGGTTCGTTGCGGCCCACCTTGGGTGTCTCGCGGCGGACGGGTGTGCCGTGGGATTCCTCTGATTCCTCGGGGAGGGCGGCGGGCTCGGGCTCGGGGGCGCTGACGCCCGCGTTGATGGAGCTTTCGTCGGGAGCGCTGAGGTATTG
This sequence comes from Verrucomicrobiaceae bacterium, assembly GCA_043753265.1. GTDB lineage: Bacteria > Verrucomicrobiota > Verrucomicrobiia > Chthoniobacterales > Chthoniobacteraceae > SXWH01. The sequence continues at coordinate 378 of JAYUWZ010000840.1, read as the reverse complement.
GGGCAGGTTCGCCAGGAACTGCTCGAATGCCATGATGTTCGACGTGCTGCGGAAGAGGTTGTGGAGGACCTCGTCCTTGATGCTTCCCATAAGGGACGTGAACATCTTGAAGGCTTCCTGCTTGTACTCGATGAGCGGATCCTTCTGGCCGTAGGCGCGGAGGTATACGCCCTCGCGGAGGCCGTCCATGGCGTAGAGATGCTCCTGCCACAGCTTGTCGATGGCGGTGAGCATGATGTAACGCTCGAGGTTTTTGAGCGCTTCCTGCACCTCGTGCTGGCTCTTGAGCTCGTAGGATTTTTTGACGCGGTCAGCGATGTAGGTGGAGACCTCCTCGAGCGGCTTGCCCTCAATCGCGGCTTTCTCGATGGCGATGGG
>JAYUWZ010000839.1:0-6528 GCA_043753265.1 Verrucomicrobiaceae bacterium | reverse complement strand
TTTGGTTTCGTCGATGTGGCCGTTCGCGGCGTGCTTTTCTGTTTTCATTGGAGGCCAACCCTAGGCTTGGCCGCCGCCCTTCGTGAGAGGCATACTGGCCAAAAAGCGGTTCATTCATGCCACTCGCCAAAACAGAAACTCCTGCCCGGGAGCGTTTGCACGTCAGTCTCGTCGCGATTCCGGAGATGACCATCTCCTCGCTGACAGGTCTCTACGACGTGTTCAAAGCCTTCGCCATCCTGGGCACGTTTGATCCGGCGGTACCCCGCGAATCCCCGTTCGATGTGGAAATCGTATCACTGGAGCGGGGCGCCTTGATCACGTCGAGCGGCCTGCCGATTCCCGCACACCGCGGACTTCGCGAGGTGCAGCGCACGCACATCATTATCGTGCCTGCGATCCTGGTGGAGCGGGCCGATTGGAAATGCGGACGTTACCCCGGGTTGGTCGCATGGCTAAAGCAACACCATGCGCGTGGTGCCATGATCTGCTCGGCGTGTTCCGGAGTGCTTTTGATCGCCGAGACCGGGCTGCTCGACGGGTTGGATGCCACGATGCACTGGGCCTACGCAGAGACTTTCCAACGCAATTTCCCCAAGGTGCACTTGCGACTGGAAGAGGTGCTGATAGCGACCGGCGCGCGGCAGGAAATCGTGATGTCCGGCGCCTCGGCTTCGTGGCACGATCTGGTGCTCTACCTCATCGCCCGCCAGGTCAGCCCCACTGCGGCGCAGGCGATTTCCAAATTCCTGCTCCTCCAATGGCACCGCGATGGGCAGGCCCCCTACGTCCCATTTGCCCCGCCCACCGACCATGGCGACAGCATCGTGCGCCAGTTGCAAGACTGGCTCTCAAAGCATTACTCCGTGGTCAATCCGGTCGAGGAACTCGTGCGCCGTTCGGGCTTGCCAGAAAGAACTTTCAAGCGCCGCTTCACGCACGCAACCGGGATGGCTCCCATCCACTACGTGCAGCACCTGCGTGTGGAAGAAGCAAAGCGCCGGCTGGAGCGAACCACCACGCCAATTGATCAAATCAGCTTCGAAGTGGGCTACGAAGACCCCGCCTCATTCCGGAGGCTGTTCCGCCGCCTTACCCGTGTGACTCCTGGCGACTATCGCCGCAAATTCCGACTGCCAGCCTTCGCATCGCACCCGCCTCCGCACGCGAAGTATTAATAACCCGCCTCAAGCCTTCTTCACAAAGCACGCTTTCAGCCCCACGGCGATTCCGTCGACCCTGCACGAAATCTCGTGATCCCCGTCGACCAGCTTGATGGGTTTCGACTTTGAGCCGCCCTTCAGCACCTGGGTGCCGCCGAGTTTCAGATCCTTGATGAGCACCACGCAGTCTCCATCCGCGAGCACATTGCCATGGGCGTCCTTCACCACCCGCGGGCCATCGGCGACTTCCGGCGCGGCTTCACGTGGCCACTCATGCCCGCACGTCACGCACTCCCAGTGGTCGGGATGATCCAATACGTCGTTCATTTCACACATCGGGCAGGCAGGTTTGCTCATTCTGTGAAGAGCTAACGCAGCATCGCGCCGACATTCAATCGCGCACTGCAACGAAAGCCTCACGACACCACTACACCGCCGCAGGCACGAGGATCGCGTCGCTCATGCCGTGCACCACCTTCTTGTCCGCGGGCACAATCGTCGCGAGCGCACCGCCCAGCTTCGCTTTGCCATCCACCACGAAGTAATACGGGCAAAGGCGGACGCGCCCGCGCATCGTGCGCACCTCCCCCGTCTCCCGATCGAAATACGGATGCTCCACCACCCGGGTGTGCGCAAAGCGCATGATGATGCGCGGGTGATGCGGGAATTCCTCGATCGCCTGCGCCACTGCGGCAGCCCAAGCCGATTGCGGCACGTCGCTGCCCACAGTCACCCCGCGGCTGCCCCAGGCTTGCGGGGAAAATCCGCTCACCTTCATCACAAGGTCACGCTGCTTTTGGGAAAACTCCGCGAGCTCGCTCCAGTCATTGATCTCCAACCCCGGCAGCACTGCATGATGCGGCAGCGGCGCGGGGTCCACGACCCACGACATGGGGATGTGCTTTTGCAGGGAAAGAAAATGCCGCTCGCTCAGCTCACGCCGCCAGAACTCGCGCAGGGGTCGCGACCAAAAAAGCGCCAGCCACAGCTTCTCCTCCATCCACGGCTTGAAGGGCGGAGTGATTCGCAGTCCTCCGCGCCCCGCAGCCGCCATCAGCGCGGGTACCGTAGGGATATTCGGCAAATCAAACTGCTCGAAAAATCGATACGCCGTGCGCGGCTCGCTTTCGCTTTCAGACACTTGATATTCCTCCGCGCGCGACACTTTCCAGTCCGCCCCCTGCGCATTTGCCTGCCCCGCCAGCCAGTGCATCTCGGGCCGGTAGGTCGAGGCCTCGTCACTCACCAGGATGTCTGCATGCGCTCCCAGGATTCCACGAAACCCCTCCAGCATTCCATTCGGGCCGCCCAGCACATCGTGCCCCAGCGCGCCGTAGGTCTGCGACAGCCAGCCAGTGAGGCCGATGCCCCCCGGCACGCTGTCGAGTTCCGTGATGGCAAAGTGAGGACCCGTTTCTTCGCTGCCCTGCGTGAGCAGCAGATCGGGCCGGATGACCTGCGGTATGTCAGCGCGAAATGTTTTCTGCCGCGCAAAGTCGATGAGTTCAGGCGGCTTCCCACGGTCGCAGTAATCCGCCACCCAGGCGGCAGCCTTGCCCCCCACGGAACGGTGATACAACTCATTGCACGCACGCTGGAAAATCTGGAGCCGGTGCCCGAGCTTTTCCAATTCATCCACCAGTTTCGCATCCAGCCGCAGCGGCTCGGGCGAAAGCAAAAAATCCTTCTCGGCAAAAAGACCGCCCTCCGGAATGGCCGCGCGGATGCGGCTGAGCGTATCTGAGCTATTCATCACTCAACCATTACGCACGTCACCCAGACGGAAGCGAGTGTTGAAAACAAGCGCCTCTGCACATCTCACCTTTCACCTCTCCACGTCTCACGTCGCCCTACGTCCGGTGCACATCCACCACTGCCACGGTGATATTGTCCTTCCCCCCCGCGTCCATCGCGGCGTTGAAGAGTGCGCTCACTGCGGCCACCGGGTTCAGCACCGGAACCACCACCCGCTCCATGTCGCGGGCGGAGAGCATGTCTGTGAGTCCATCCGTGCAGAGGATGAAACGCATGTCCTTCGCCAGCTGGAGAAGGTAAAAGTGCGGCTCGATTTCCACGTATTCCTTGGAACCTCCCACGCTTTGCGTGAGCGCGTGCATATTGGCAGGGCGGATGCCCTCATGCGAGCGCATCAGCCCTTCCTCCACGAGCATCTGCTCCACGGAATCGTCGCGGGTGATCTGCCGGAGACGCCCCCCCTCCTGCCGGTAAAGGCGGCAATCGCCCACATTGAAGGCATACAGCTCGTCCTTCCCCGCAAACATTCCCACCACCGCAGCACCCGTGCCGGAAAGATCCGGGTTGCCGACACCCGCCTTGTGCAGTCTGCGGTTGGTGCCGGTCAAAATTTCGTTCACCCCTTCCGGCGTGGTATCGGTGCAGGTGGCCAGCGAGGAAATCACCTCGCGGCTGGCATACGCCCCCGCCTTGTGTCCCCCGATGCCGTCCGCCACGGAGATGATCCATCCCGGTGTGTCGAGCTGTGTGGCCATGGGCGAGGACATGCTGGCGCCACCGAATATGCCGCCAAAAAGGCAGGCGTCTTCGTTGACTTTGCGAGTCTTACCCGTGTGGCATATCCAGGCTCCCTTCGCGGTAAATTGCTGGGCTGGTTTAGTCATGAGAGCGACGGCCGGATCGTGAAACATCGGATAGTGTAGAGGAGAAGGCAACGGGTTGCACCATTTTCAAGTGCAGCCTGTGTGCCAGAAGCGTTGAAGAGTTCACGTATTCCATCAAAGGCGAAATTATCTGCGGGACAGTCCCCAGAATCGTAACGATCCCACCACAAAAAAGATGATATTGGGCACCCACACGAGGAGTTCGGGACGAAGATTGGGCCGCGAACGTGCCATGTCCGCGAAGAAAAACATCAAGTAATAAATCAGCCCGATGGCGAGGGAGATGGCAAAGCCCACGGAAGTTTCCTTTCGCTGCGCGGTGACTGCCAGCGGAATGGCGAAGAGCGCAAACGCCAGGGTCGCCATTGCGTTGGAGAGCCGCTTGTTCAGTTCCACCACCGCCTCCGGTTTTTCATCCTTGAGCAATTGCTCGATTCCCAGTGTGCCCACGTTGCCCGCCTTTTTCTTGGTCTCGTAGAGCTTCTTGAGGTCGATGCCGACGCTGCCCGCGCCCACCACCACTCCGGGCCGCCAGCGGGCGATGTCGTCCTGGTGCTTCTCATCGCGCTCCTCATACCGGCCCTCGCTATAGCGGAGCACGATGCTGAGTTGCTCATCCACGCGCCCATCCTCCTGCTTCACGAGCACGAGCTGGCCTTCGCGGGCAAACATGACGCTCATGAGCCCGCCATCCTCGGACAGTCGGTACATTTGCAGGTTGTAAAGCTTGTTACCCTGGGGCGTTTGCTCCACCCGTTCCACGTGAATTTTGTAGTCCGGGATCTCGTTGATCACCCGGTCGCTTCCAAAAAACGAAAGGGGATTGCTCGTCGCGATGTTGAAAATGGCGCTCTTCATTGCCTCCTGCGCGCGCGGCGCCACGTCGAGATTGATCCAAAGACAGATGCCGGTGAAAACCGTGGCAAGAAGGGCGACCGGCAGACAGATGCGCGGGATGCTCAAGCCGCTCGTGCGCATCGCAGTCAATTCATTGTCCGCCGACAATCGCCCGAACACCAGAAGCACCGCTGTGAGAAATCCCCACGGGAGCGTGAAAGTGAGGGAAAACGGGATGACGTACTGGATGAAGCTGAGAATCAGGTCGGGGGGCGCATTCTTGTTCACCACCTGTTCCAGCAATTGCTTGAACACGTTGCCCAGCACCAGCACGGCGCTAAGCACCACGATGGCGAACAATGCAGTGACGAACAATTGTCGCCCTATGTAACGGTCAAGCAGACGCACAGCCCCTAAGGTGCCGATTCCTGCTCTGCCAATGCAAGCGCAAGTGCTGGCCATTTTGCGCAAACAGCCAGAGCGCTTCAAAGGGCATGGTGCAGTTACGGGGCATAAGTCACATTGGAAGTAGAACGACTTCTCACGTTTCTACTTCTCACCTCTCACACGATCGTTCGCTTATTCGATTGGGAATCCAAGCCCGTCGCCCGGCGAGGAACCGCCGCCGCCCGACGACGCACCCAGTGGGGTGAAGCGCCTCGACGTGGAACTGCCCGTGGGAACCTTGCCCGACGTAACAGTGTGAATGCGATGCGAGCGGTCCACGGGATCCGCGAGGCGATCCGAGAATGGACGCGGCAGCCGCTTGAATGCATCCCCAGCCCCCTCGAAGGGATTCTTTCCGGTGAAGAGATTGTAGAACGAAAAGGGCACCGTCACCGCCACCTCTGCCGTCCAGTGACCACCCATCAATTCTTCGTCGTCCCAGTATTCCACATTAGCAGTGACTCCACGAAGCATGCGCGCCTCGAGGCGGCCCTTGAATCCTTCGAAGTCGTTTCCGAAAGGATTTTCGTAGTGGTAACCGCCCACAAAAGCCCGCACCTCGGCATACTTGTCCAGGCCCGGAATCAGGAAGCCGACCTCTCCGTTGAAGCCTTCCAGCGCACCCTCGTAGGTGGAAAACTGGGCAGTGCGCGTGGTGCTCAGCGTGCCCCCGGGAACGAACCCCGAGCGCGTGCTGCGCGAGGAACTGCGGCTGACTTCATGGATGTCGCCCTCGGGGATGTAATAGTTGAAGCGGGCATCCACCCAGCGGGTGAGCACTTCCACACCCAGCCCGAGCTGGTCGTACCGGTTGCCGTGCTCGCTGTTCACCGCGTCGTAAAACACGTTGGCACCGACAATCACGTTTTGCCCGAGCATCTTCCGGAATCCCAGTCCCGTGCTGATGATGTCCTGATCGTTGTCCTCCCAGTGGTAGCCGGTGTTGAGGAACAAGTAAGCGTCGCGCTCTTCGTTCGCCCAGATACCAATTGAACCATTGATATACAGGCCCGTGGCATCCTCGCTGAACATGGTGCCCAGCGTGAAGCTGCCCGCCAGCATGTCGTCAGGAAACCATGTGCGCCTTGGAGGCGGGGAGGCCTTGCCATCCGGCTCGGCTTCCACTGTCCCCTTGCCCGCAGGCTGCGAGGCAGCCTCCGGTTTTTTGGGTTCCTCTTTTGGTGCAGGCTTTCCAGCGATTGCGCCGGGGGCAAGCAGCAATGAGAGGGCGGCGAGTACGGCGTTGCGTTTTGGCATCATGATTTAAATGGTTCTCTACGCGGGCTGTTGCGGCGGCAGGATAGGGCCGGTGGTTGGCACCGGTGAAGTTCCTGCCACGAAGATGGCACCTGTCGGGAATGCCGGGAACGCAGCGAACGAACGTCCGGTGATTTCGGTTTTTGTAACGCCGTCGAATATTTTTACCAAGCTTCCATTTCGGC
>JAYUWZ010000838.1:0-3044 GCA_043753265.1 Verrucomicrobiaceae bacterium | reverse complement strand
CATCAACATGACAGTGAATAAATAAGGTGGGACTAAACAAATACTCGCCGCGTTATGGCTCGATGCTGGTTTCGAGATTGATGAAACGCCCACCCACGGTGAATGCTGCCCCAATGCAAGTCCACCTGTTCTGTGCGCTCGCCTTTTTGTCCTCCACGATTGGTGCGGCGGACTGGCCGGAGTTTCTCGGTCCCGCCCGCGACAACACCTCACCGGAGACAGGACTGCTGGAGTCGTGGCCCGTCGCAGGGCTGCCCATCGCGTGGCAGAAGGACATCGGCACCGGCTACAGCGCGCCGAGTGTGCGCGAGGGCATGCTGGTGCTGCACCACCGCACCAAGCGCGAGGAAGTCGTGGAGGCGCTCGATGCCGCATCCGGCAAAGCCATGTGGAAATTTGCCTACCCCTCGGATTTTCGCGACCCCTTTGGGTTCAACGACGGCCCGCGCTGCTCGCCCCTGCTCACAGCGGAGCACTGCTACACCTTCGGCGCGGAGGGCGTGTTGCTGTGCCTGGAGCGCAAGACGGGAAAGGAGGTATGGCGGCGGAATACGCAGAAGGATTTCGACGTGCCCGAGGCGTTTTTTGGCGTGGGGAGCTCGCCCGTGCTGGAGGATGGAAAGCTCATCGTGCAAGTGGGCGGCCAGCCCAATTCCGGCGTGGTGGCGTTTGACGCGGCGACCGGCAAAACGCTGTGGGAAAACGTGGGCGAGAAAACGTGGGCCGGCCTGCTCATGCACAAGTGGCCGGGCGAACCGTTTGTGAAATGGGACGTGGCACACCCGGCTTTCCAAAAGCAGTCCAGCTATTGCTCGCCGGTGCTGGCAACCATCCACGGGCAGCGGCACGTGATTGTGGTCACGCGCCAGGGTCTCGCCTCACTCGATCCGGCCACCGGGGCGCATCGTTTCTCCTACTGGTTCCGTTCCTCTCGCGAGGAATCGGTGAATGCGATGACGCCCGTGGTGAAGGACGATTTAATCCTCATTTCCTCCGCGTACTATCGCAGCGGCGCGGTGCTGCTCCGCGTGAAGCCGGATGGCAAAGGCGTGGACGAGGTGTGGAAGTCGCTCGCGCTGGAAGTCCATTGGGCGCGCCCAAATCTCGTGGCAAATCACATCTACGCATTCAGCGGCCGTAACGAACCAGATGGCCATTTTCGCTGCGTGGAATTTAACACCGGCAAAATCAAATGGGATCGGCCCGAGGGCTGGCCGAAAGGCTCGCACTCCAAATTGTCGGATGGCGAAACGGCACCCAATGTCTTCGGCCGCGCATCGACCATTCTCGTGGATGGAAAACTGATCGCACTGGGAGAGTGCGGGCTGTTGGGCCTCTTCAAGCCGAATACCGAGAAGGTGGAAGAGATCTCCCGCTGGCAGGTCCCAGGCCTCACCTACCCTTGCTGGGCAGGGCCGATTATCTCGAATGGGAAGCTCTACCTGCGCAGCGAGGAAAAGCTGATATGCCTCGATCTGGCGAAGAAGTGACGGTTGCCTTGGATAAGACCAATAGGAACCAATAGGACCTATTTATTTCTTCTTCCCACCAGCATCGAATTCCTTCCAGAAATCCGCGACGGGCTGCGTCAGGTTTTTATAGCTGACGATGCGTAGCGACTTCATGCCTCGCAGGAAGTCGATCTCGCGGGCAGATGGGGGAAGGAGGAGGATTTCGAGTTTATCGCAATCCGTGAGGGGTGAAACATCGCTCAACTTGTTGCAATCCGCGAGGCTTAGTTCCGTGAGAGGCATGCCACCGAGGGGCGAGAGGTCGCGCACCGCGGTGCCGGCGAGATTCACGCGCTGGAGTTTCATGCCCTCGAGTGGCGAGAGGTCGGTGATGCCGCGGCAGCCTTTGAGAGAGAGCGCGCGCAGGTCCATGCCGGCGAGCATCGACAGGTCGGGGATGTTCACGCCATCGAGCGTCAGCGTGCTCACGGTGACGGGTAGCGTCTCGAAAAACGGTCTGACCGTGACGAGCGGCAGGCCGGTGAAATTCACGCTGAAGGTTCCATCGGACTGGCGCTGGAAGCGGCCCCGAAACTCACGGCGCTCCAGCATTTCGCGCGTGCGCGCGAGCTTGGGATCGTTCTCCAGCGCAGCGCGGAGGGCTTTTCCCACAATCGTGCGGCCCATGCCCGTCTTCGCCGCGATGGCAGCAGCCTCCGCGGGACGGCCCTGCTTTTTCATCGCGTCCTGAAGCTCCTTGAACTGCGCAACCTCGGGCTCGTGTCTGTCGCCCATTCCAGCGAGGAGCTTGTTTGTAAGGTCCAGGTTTTCCCGGGCAGAGGCGAGTTTCGGGTTCTTGATCAGCGCGGTTTCGTAGGCCTCCACCGCGTCGTCCCAGCGCAGCAGCGTTTGCAGGATGTTGCCACGGAGGTTGTGGTAGGCGGCATTGTTGGGGAGCTGGCGGATGGCACTTTCGATGCGGTCGAGCGCAGCCTCAAATTCGCGCTTTTTCACAAGGTCCTTCGCCTCCTCCTCAAAAAGTGGCGCGGCGCCCTGGAGGTCCTGCATCGCCATTTTCAATCGCTCGGATTTGTCCCGGGCCTCGCTCGCACTGTTCTCGGCGCGGTCGCGCTCATGGGTCACGGAGAGGAATGCCCAGATGACCGCCGCGTGGAAGAGGATGGCGAAGACCACGAACAGGAAAACGTTCGTCTTGTGCCGCGCCGTCCACAGGATGAGCTGGCGCCGGAATCCCGCGCGCTCGGCCTTGGGCGCGAAGCCGCTTTGCCATGCTGTGATGTCCGACTGAAACTCGGCGACGGTCTGGTAGCGGTCCTTGCTCTCGTAGGCCATGGCCTTGAGCACGATGGCAGCGACACCCTCGGGCACCCGTCGTCCCGGCAGATGATGGAGCGCATACGCGAGCGCGCTGGTCTCCGTGGGCGTCGGCGTTTTGCCAGTCTTGGCAGGCGTGTTGAAGCTGCTGGGGTGAATGAATTTCCCGCCCACGATTTGCTCGATCAACTCGGCAAACTCTTTGCCGGGGTAAGGGGGACGCAACGTGAGGATGGCGTACAGAATCGCACCGAGGAC
>JAYUWZ010000837.1:0-3049 GCA_043753265.1 Verrucomicrobiaceae bacterium | reverse complement strand
AAACAGGACTAGCAACGGAAATAGGAAGGCACCCCGGCGGCGCATGGGCGCGGAAAGTGAGCGTCGGAGGGGCGTTGTGTCGAGTGAAAGAGAAGGCTTTCCCCGGACAATGTTACTGTTTCAGGGCAGCCATGAGCTCCTTGAGCCCCGGTGGGCGGGGTCGCGTGCGGCTCAGGAGGATGCCCAGCGGCCGCGTCAGCTTGGGTGTGGAAATCTCCACCATCGCGAGCTGCCCGCTCTTTACCTCCTGTGTCACCGTATTGGCTGGGACGATGGAAACGCCGCTCTCAATCTCCACCGCGCGCTTCACGGTTTCGATATTGTCGAACTCCGCCACCTGCGACACGCGCACTCCCGCCTCGCGCATCGTGCGGTCGAGCACCTTGCGCGTCGGCGTATCGGGCTCAAAGGAGATGAATCGCTCGCCGCTCAGCACATCCATGGCGACTTCCTTTTTCCCAGCCAGTGGATGCTTGGGATGGCAGATGATGGCCAGGCGATCCTCGTCAAACACCTCGTATATGATGCTCGAGCTTTTCGAGGGATACGCCACGAGCCCGATGTCGGCCTCGCCCGCTTCCACCATTTCATACACCTGCGGGGAGCGCCGGTAGTCCACCTTCACCTCCACCTTGGGGTGGGAATCGCGGAACGCCTTGAGACGCGGAGGCAGTTCGTGAAGGCCGATGCTATAGATGCTTGCGATCCGTATCTCCCCGGCAACGATGTTCTTGAGTTCATTCAGCCGTCCTTCAAAATCGTCCCATTGATCCAGTATATTCCTGCACGTCCTTTGAAATGCCATGCCTTCCGGGGTGAGCGAGAGGTTTCGCCTCCCGCGCTCCACAAGCGTACACTGGAAGCGTTCCTCCAATGCCCGGATCTGCTGGCTCACGGCGCTCTGGGTGATTCCATTGATGGTGGCCGACTTCGAGAAACTGCCAGTTTCAACAAGGTCGCAGAATACTTTGAAAGTATCGATATACATGGGGTTATAGCTCGAACGAGTGGGGTCGTCCGTAATTATACTTAACACATATAAGCCGTGTGTCATCTACCTGCAACGCTGATGTAATGACAGAAAATTTAACCATTTCCAATCGATTGGAGTCTGTAAAAACTCAGATTTCCGATGCCGTAAAACGCGCAAATCGCGCTGCGAATGAGGTTACACTCATAGCCGTTTCGAAAACACATCCCCCTGATTCCGTTCGGGAAGCGCTCGCAGCGGGGCATTTGGTTTTTGGCGAAAGCAGGGTGCAGGAGGCGCGGGCAAAGATCCCCCTCGTGGGTGGCAGGGCGCGGTGGCATTTCATAGGGCACTTGCAGAAGAATAAAATAAGGCAGGCACTTCCTCTATTCGAATTACTTCACGGAGTGGATTCACTGGAGCTCGCCGGGGACATCCACCGGATTGCGGAGGAGATAGGCGCGACACCCCGAGTGCTGCTCGAGGTCAATGTGGCCGGAGAGGCCACCAAATTTGGATTCACCCCCGACAAACTGCGCGCACAATTGGAAGACCTGCTCAAGCTGGATCGCCTCACCATCGAGGGGCTCATGTGCATCCCCCCGCCGCAGCCCAAGGCGGAGATGACGCGCCGCTTTTTTGCCACCCTGCGCGAGCTGCGCGACCGCATGCAGCAGGAATTCCGCGTGGGCCTGCCCGAGCTTTCCATGGGCATGAGCGGGGACTTCCCCGTGGCCATCGAGGAGGGCGCGACGATGGTGCGCGTGGGCTCGGCGATTTTCGGTGAAAGATCCGGCAAGACATGGAAACCTGAGGCATCCCCCCTCGACGACTGAAACATGAGACTGGAGCCCACAAATATCGCCACCATCGGCAACGAAATCGCCATCGCCTGGAATGACGGCAGGGAAAGCTATCTGGGCATTGAGACCCTGCGGCGTTCCTGCCCCTGCGCCGAGTGCTGCGGCGAGCCCGATGCACTGGGAAACATCCTGCGCCCCGAGGTGCATCACTCCGCCGACAGCTTCATCCTCCGCGGCTGGCAGCTCGTGGGGGGATACGCCGTCCAGCCGGCCTGGGGCGACGGACACAACACCGGCCTCTACACTTTCAAGTACCTGCGCCAGCTCGCGGGATGATTCAAAGGGGGGTGAAAGGGCAAAGGAGTTCCAAAAACTACGCCAGTTCTTGGAGTGCGGCAGCCCTCTGCCGCTTTGGATAGAGGTGGGAATTTTGGGCGGGCAGGCAGGGCCTGCTATCCTAAATCTCCCATGCGAAAACTCATTCACACCGCCGCCTCCTTCGCCTCCATCCAAAGCGCCAGAGGGCAGGCGCACTCCAAGAACTGGCGTACGTTTTTCGCGCCTCCTATTCTTACTGCACCCACTCTAAATCACGGGATAATCAGAAGTGATGAACGATGAAGCACACTATCAGGGCGATTCTCATTCGTCATTTCAAGTACCCCACCACCCCCACCAGCGCCCGGCCCCGGTGGCTCATTCCATTCTTCACGGCTGCCGGTAGTTCGCCAAATGTCCCTTCGTGGCCCTCGGGGATGAACATGGAATCGTAGCCAAACCCACCCTCACCCCGCTCCTCGGCGATCACGCGGCCTTCCACGCTCCCGCTAAATTCGGCAATCGCGCGCCCGCCTTCCGCGAGCACCATCACACAGCGAAACCGGGCGGCCCACGGCTGCGGCGCGGCCTTCGCGAGCAGTTCCGCTTTCAGCCTGGCCCGATTGGCCGCACTGTCCCCGTGCGTCCCCGCATACAGCGCGCTGTCCACGCCTGGGTCGCCCCCGAGCACATCCACTTCCAGTCCGGAATCGTCGCTGAGCACCATGCCCGGGAAAAGGCGCGACACTTCCTCAGCCTTGATGCGCGCATTTTCCGAGAAGGTCTTCCCCGTCTCATCGGGCGCGGGGATTTCCGGGTACGCCAGCATATCGACCACCTCCCAGGTGCTGCCCAGCATGGCGCGGATTTCCTCAGCTTTGTGGGCGTTTTTCGTGGCAATCAAGAGACGGCGCATATCAGCAGGACAGCGAATACAGCGCACGGAGGCAACACGATA
>JAYUWZ010000836.1:0-6561 GCA_043753265.1 Verrucomicrobiaceae bacterium | reverse complement strand
CACGATCACATCATCCCCCACCCTATTGGCCGGGAAGAATCCGTAAACACCGCGCAGCGTGAGTACCTTTCTCGCGATGAAGTCGCTGAGCATCGCGTTTGCATCCTCGAATAGCTTGCGCGCCTGCTCACCGTATTTTTCGTGATCGAGAATCTTCGGGTAAACCCCGCGCAACTCCCACGTGTGGAAGAATGGCGTCCAGTCGATGAATGTGCGCAGGTCCGCGAGTGCAATTTCATACGCACCTGACTGCGGGGCACTCGAAAGCGTGCGCCCCCCAAGAAACTCCGGACTTGGCAAATCGCTGTAGTCGAATTGCGGAGCCTTTGCCCGCGCATCGGCAAAGCTGAGCAACTTCACCGCGGAGCCTGCGTGATACTTCCGCAGGGATTCCTGATCGGCGGCGTTCTTCACCACGAATGCATCGCGTCCATCTGTGCTCAGCAGCGAACTCACCACCGGCACTGCGCGGCTCGCATCGAGCACGTGCACCACGGGCTGGCTGTAGCCCTGGGCGATCTTCACAGCTGTGTGCGCCTTGCTGGTGGTCGCGCCACCGATGAGCAGCGGCTGCTTCATGCCGCGCCGCTCCATCTCCTTCGCCACATAAATCATCTCGTCGAGCGACGGCGTGATTAGCCCGCTCAGCCCCACCACATCGACGCCGTGCGTCGCGGCGGCATCCAAAATCTTGTCGCAGGAAACCATCACGCCAAGGTCGATGACCTCGTAGTTGTTGCAGGCGAGCACCACGCCCACGATGTTTTTGCCGATGTCGTGCACGTCGCCCTTCACGGTCGCGAGCACGATTTTCCCCTGCGCCTTCACAGCCTGCCCGGCGGCGGCCATCGCGGCCTTTTCGGCCTCCATGTACGGTGTGAGCCACGCCACGGCTTTCTTCATCACGCGGGCGGATTTCACCACCTGCGGCAGGAACATTTTTCCCGCGCCAAACAAATCGCCCACGATGCCCATGCCGTCCATCAGCGGCCCTTCGATCACGGTCAGCGGCTTGCCATACTTCACGCGGGCCTCCTCGGTGTCCGTGTCGATAAACGTATCGATGCCCTTCACGAGCGCATGCGAGAGCCGATCCTCCACAGTGCCCTTTCGCCATTCCTCCTCCTTCTTTTGGGCAGCCTCGTTGCCGGGGCCGGCGGATTTCAGCTTCTCGCCATAGGCCACGAGCTTCTCGGTGGCCTCGGCATTGCGGTTCAGCAGCACGTCCTCCACGAGCACTTTTAGCTCGGGCTCGATCTCCTCGTAAACCTCCAGCATTCCCGCGTTCACGATTCCCATGTCGAGCCCCGCGCGGATGGCGTGAAACAAGAACGCCGAGTGCATCGCTTCGCGCACCTTGTTGTTGCCGCGGAAGGAGAACGACACGTTGCTGATGCCGCCGCTGACCTTCGCGTGAGGGAGGTTTTGTTTAATCCAGCGCGTCGCTTCGATGAAATCGACCGCGTAGTTTGAGTGCTGCTCGATGCCCGTGCCCACGGTGAGCACGTTGGGATCGAAAATGATATCCTCCGGCGGAAAGCCGACAGTCTCCGTGAGGAGCTTGTAGGCGCGAGTGCAAATCTCCACGCGGCGCTCGTAGGTGTCGGCCTGGCCCTGTTCGTCGAAGGCCATCACCACCACTGCTGCCCCATAGCGCAACACGGTGCGCGCCTGCTCGATGAACTTCTCCTCGCCCTCCTTGAGTGAGATGGAGTTTACGATGCCCTTGCCTTGCAGGCATTTCAGGCCGGCCTCGATGACGGTCCACTTCGAGCTGTCCACCATGAAGGGCACTTTCGCCACCTCGGGTTCGCTGCCCAAGAGCAGCAAATAGCGCGTCATTGCCGAGACGCCATCGATCATCCCCTCGTCCATGCAGATGTCGATTACGTTGGCACCGTTCTCCACTTGCTGGCGCGCGACCGATACCGCCTCGTCGTATTTCCCTTCCTTGATCAGCTTCGCAAACTTCGGCGAGCCCGCCACATTCGTCCGCTCGCCGATGAGCATGAACGTGCCGATCTGCTGGGTGAAAGGCTGGCTGCCCGAAAGGCGCAGCGGCAGCGGCGGCACCGCTGGAGCAGGCTCCACCTTGTCGGGAGCCCCCAGCGCAAACGTTTTCCGAGGCGGCTCCTTGGACATGGCCTGCGCAATCGCCGCGATGTGTTCCGGCGTATTGCCGCAGCATCCCCCCGCGATATTCAGCAGGCCACTGTGGGCAAACTCGCCCAGATACTCGCCCATGTGGTGTGGCTCGAGATCGAATCCGGTCGCCGAGAGAGGGTTCGGCAACCCGGCATTGGGATAGCACGAGACAAACGTGCCGGACTTCTCCGCGAGTTCCGCGAGGAATGGCCTCATGAGATCCGGCCCCAGCGAGCAATTCAGCCCGACCGAGAGCGGCTTCACATGCTTCACCGCATTCCAGAAAGCCTCCACCGTCTGCGCGGAAATCATCGTCTCGCCTCCGAGTCCCACGGCGGCGGAAATCATGATTGGCAGCACGATGCCATCCTTCTCAAAGACCTCCTGCGTGGCGACGAGCGCCGCCTTCGCATTGAGCGAGTCGAAGATGGTTTCCACCAAAATCGTGTCCACGCCGCCCGCAATCAGCGCGCGGATTTGCTGCATATACGCCACCTTCACCTGCTCGAAGGTGCATACTCGGAAGCCTGCATCCTCCGCATCGGGCGAGTTGGAAAGCGACACCGTGAGCGGACCCACGGCTCCAGCGACGAAGCGCTGAACCCCCGTCTTGTCGGCGATGCGATCCGCCCACTCGCGGCACTGCCTGGCCGACTGCTCATTGATCTCCCAGGCCAGGTCGCCGAGGAATTTATCCTCGATGATAGGTTGGTAAAAATCCGGGTCCTTCCGTCCGCCATGCTCGCGGGGATCCTCCACGAAGAACTCGCTCTGCGAAATGCTGGTCGCGCCAAAGGTGTTCGTCTCGATGATGTCCGCCCCCGCCTCGAGAAAGCGGCGATGGATGTCGCAGATCATCGGCGGCTGGGTCAGCGAGAACATATCGCCGTTGTTCAGAAGATCCTTCGGCGCATCCTTGAACCGCTCCCCGCGAATATCCTTCTCCGTCATCCCATACGTGCGGATGGTCGTACCCATCGCGCCGTCGATGATGGCGATGCGTTGGCGGAGCAGCTTTTCGAGAGGATGCATGTGTCTTGTGTATTCTAGGTGTTCGTCGTTTTTCGGGTGCGGCAGGAAAAACCCTGCCAGTTGAAACAAAAAGGCCCCCACCGGGTGGTGAGGGCCTTTTCAAAATTCGCTTTTGGGAAAGCTACACGCCGTCACTGCCGATGGCTTCGACCGGGCAGCCGTCCATGGCTTCCTGGCAAAGCTTTTCTTCCTCTTCATTCTCCGGTTGCTTGTACAGGTAGCTGTGACCGCCATCATCGTTGCGCTTGTAGTTCGCAGGCGCCGTTTCACGGCAAAGGTCGCAATCGATGCACTGGTCGTCCACGTAGAACTTCCAAGAAACGTTTTCAGGATACTTATTCGCTAGATCAGCCATATTAAAAGGGGAGGGAATCTATAAGCCTCCCTCAAAAGGGCAAAGCTTTTTTGAGACCTCAGAACTTCCCATCAGTTTCTACCGCTTCCACTGGAAGGTGGGTTTCGTCATGGTGGAGGCGTAGAAGATGTTGGCTTTGGGGTCCCATGCGTAGTTGGAGCCTACGCGGTTGATGGTGAAGCCGGGGGGCAGCGGGGCAGAGGGCTGCCAGGTTTTTCCGGCGTCCTTGGTTTCGGAGAAGCCGGATTTTCCGACGACGATTGCGTGGGTGGCGTCGGTACCGAACATGGGGCCGAAGGTCGCGTCAACGGGGGTGCCGAAGTCGGACCACGTGGCGCCTTTGTCGCGGGAGACGAGCACGCTTTTTCCCGCAGCCCAGTAGACCGCGCCCTCGAATACGACGGGCACGGCAGCGGCGACTTTTTGGGGATAGACCTGCGCCCAGGTCGTGCCGGCGTCGGTGCTGCGGAAGATGCCGGGTTCTTTTTCCTTGGTGGCCAGGAAGGTGGTGCGGTCGACCACGCCGCATCCGCTAAAGCCTTTCTCGAGGTTTTTCCACGTGGCGCCCGCGTCTTCGCTGGTGGCGAGGATGCCGCCGCTCTCGTGGCGCAGCGCGAGCATGCGCTTGCCAGTGTCGCTCCAATCGACGGAGCCGTAGTCGAGGTGGCTGGATTTGAATTTGGTCCATGTCTCGCCACCGTCGGAGGTCATGCCGCTGTCGCCGTAGACCATGAAGCAGGCCATGCGTTTCCCGGCGGGGTCGGCTTGCAGGGCATAGCCGGTTTCGCAGCGTCCGCCGAGGGCCTTGGCATCGCACCGGGCGAAGGTGGCGCCTTTATCCGTGCTGCGCCAGAGGCCGAGGTCGCTGATGACCATAAAGACTGCGCCGGTGGAGCGATCGACCGCGACTCCGGCGGTGGGTCCGGCGTAGCCGGGCTTCAGGGGGGCGGTGACGGGGTCGGAGATGTTTTGCCATTCGGCTGCCTGGGTGGTGGCCACACAGGCGATGGCGGCGGCGAGGATTCTAATGCCTTGCGTGAAGCGCGGGAGGCACATTCCGCCTAAAGGCGGGACTACATGCGGCGCGTGGCCTGCCGTCGGGCGCGCTGAAAATGTGGGGCTGGGTGCGTGATGGTATCCGGGAGGTGTGGTTTTCATGGTGTGCCTATTTTGAGCCTATGCAGAAGAGGGTTTTGTTGCTGCGAAGGTAGATGCGGCCGTCGCTGATTGCGGCGCTGGCGCGGCTTTCCTCGCCGAGATCGTTTTCACCGAGGATTTCCATTTTATCGCCGGTCCCTGCCGCTTTCACGATGGTGCTTTTGCCTGCGCTGGCGAAGTAGATGAGGCCATCGGCGGTGACGATCGGGCTGGCGTAGGTGGACACGCCCTTGAGGCGCTCGGAGAATGCGAGCGTGCCGTCGGCCACGCGGAATGCTTTCACGATTTCCGGGCTGTGCGAACGCCACACGAGGCCCTGCGCGATGATGGGCGAGGAAAGTCCCTCGGGGATTTGCGGGTAAGTCCAGCGCAGGTGGGTGCTGCCCACGTCGCCCATGCCAGTGGGATCGACGCAAACTCCCTTCCCTCCCCTGCCGCTGTCAGAATACACGAGCTTTCCATCGAATGCCGGGGATGCGGCGTCGCCCGGGGCGGCGCACCACCAAAGGATCTTGCCGCTGGCGGGGTCGAGCCCTTGCAGCGCCTTGCTCGCGCTCACGAGCATTTGTGGCTGGCCAGCCACCTGCACCACCACAGGGGTGCTGTGGGCGAAATTCGTGTCAGGGCGTTTGGCCTCCCAGCGGATGTCACCGGTCGCTTTGTCGAAGGCGACGATGCTGGAGGTCTTGCCGGTCTGGTCGCAATTGAGAATGAGCGTGTCGCGATACAGGATGGGGCTCGCGCCGAGGGCGACATCGAAAGCGTAGTGGGCGAGTTCCTTGCGCCATGCGGGCTTGCCGTCCATATCGAGCGCGGCGACGACTGCGGAGCCGAAGACCACGTAGAGGAGCTTTCCATCGCTGCACGGGGTGGGTGCGCCGTAGCCGCCGCGCAGGTCTTTCAATATCCAGGGCCCGGGCTGGACGGTGGTGTCCCACAGGGGTTTGCCATCCGCCTTGGCAAAGCAGAGCACGCGGTGAGTGAGCGGCTCATTCTGTACACACGTGACGACTACTTTGTCGGCTATGACGATGGGTGAGGAGTAGGCGCTGTCGCTCTTTGGGAGTGCGGCTTTCCAGCGGATGTTTTCGCCGGTCTTCGCGTCCCATTTAAGAGGGAGTGCCTTTTCCTCTGTGTAGCCGAGGCCGGTGGGGCCGCGGAATTGCGGCCAGTCGGCGGCCATCGTGGACGCGACCTGGGAGAGCAGCAGCAGCAAAGCGAGTTTCATGGGTGGAAGGAGGCGCACGGAGGCGGTGTTGAGGATGGTAATAGCCTTGGAAGGGAAAGCTTGGGGGGATTCCATTTGTGGCCCGACGCTCTGCGCCGGGTTTTGTTTTTGTGGAAGCTCTTCGCGGGTGATGGAGTTGAGGCAAGGTGAATGGTGCTTTTTGCGAACTTGGACGATTATCCTACCCAAGCGCACACCTCGACGAAGTGAGGTCCTTCGACTCGTTCCTCGCTCAGGATGACTTTTTAAAAAGGCGCTTCGCGCCACCTTCGATTCGGATGCTCCTTCTGAGATAGCACCGCTCCTCCTGTCGGATTTTTAAAACGTAAGCGTTGTGAGGAGAGGTAAAAACAGACGAGCCGGGACGACTCTGCCACTTTACCGTGGCTCGCGGACGCTACGAGTTGATCGTGCGCGAAACAAAACCCGACGCAGAGCGCCTTTTTTCCCTAAAACTTCCCCTTGCCAACAGAGGTGCGACGACTATGCTCCGCGTCCCTTTTCTGCTGTTATAGGTGGCCGCGTGTGCGGGTGCCCGGTGGAGGAGGGAAACAATCGGAAACCGTGGTTTGAAAAGAAATAGAATAATATGATCGAAATGAAGGAATTGCTCGCGAAGTCGCTTCGCGAATTCCGGGAAGGT
>JAYUWZ010000835.1:0-3056 GCA_043753265.1 Verrucomicrobiaceae bacterium | reverse complement strand
TTCGCAGAGGATGTCCTCCTCGATGCGCTCGGGCAGGTCCTTGGCCACCTCGCCCTTGGTGCGGCGGATGACGAACGGACGCACGCGCGCCGCAAGCCTGCGGCGGGCGAGGGGATCGCTGCGCTGGTCGAACGTGCGGCCAAAGGACGCGCGGTTGCCGAGGATGCCGGGCATCGCAAACTGCATGATGCTCCACAGATCGAGCAGCCGGTTTTCAATCGGCGTGCCGCTCAGCGCGAGCCGGTGCCCGCACTTGAGCGACCATGCGGTGCGCGCGGTGGCGGACTCAGGGTTCTTGATCGCCTGGGCCTCGTCCAAAATCACGGCGAGCCAGGGCATGGATGTGGCGGAATCGAGAATACGCAGCTGTGCGTAATTCATCACCACCAGATCCGAGGTGGCGCGGGCGTCTTTCAATTCATGGGCGTCGGCACCACGCGGAAGCATCATCACGCGTAGTTCCGGCGCGAAGCGCGCCGCTTCGCTGCGCCAGTTTTCCACGACGCTCTTGGGGCATACCACCAGGGCTGGAAGCTTTTGGTACGCGGGGTCGGTCATCCCTTCAGCGTCGCGAAGCCAGAGGAGCCAGGCGATGGTCTGGAGCGTTTTGCCGAGACCCATGTCGTCGGCGAGGATGCCGCCAAAGCGGTTGGCGCTGAGGTAGGCGAGAAAGTGAAAACCCTCAAGCTGGTAGGGACGCAAGTCCGCGCGGAGAGCGGGCGGAATCGGCGGCGAAATGCGGGTGCGAATCTCATCAGCGCGGCGCTCGATCGCCGCGCTCTGGTCCTCGGGAATAAGGCGCTTGGTTGCGGTTTTTCCCGCCAGCTGCAATGCGTGCAGGCGCTGGCTGCCACCATCCAGGTCCTGCGCGGAAAGGCCCAGCTCCGCGAGTTGTGCCTGGTCCTCCTCGCTGAGGTCGAAACGCAGACGCCGCCAGCCTTTCGAGCCCAGGCGCACGAAGCCGCCGCGGGCATCCAGCAGCGCCTTGATTTCGGCCTTGGTGAGCGTGGTATCGGCAACATCCAGAGCCACGCGCAGGTCGAACCAATCGATGCCATTTTCCTGCACCTCCAGGCGCACCTGTGCACGCACGGGTGCATCGCGGAAGGAGGCGAGCAGCTTGTCGAGCACCACCGTCACATCCGCCGGCATGCTTGCGAGCCAGTCCGAAAATTGGTCGGGAAATTTTTTACTCACCGACTTGTGCCACTCCTTGTCGTAGGGCCACCACGTGGGCTTCAATAAGGCGAGGAGATCTGCGGTCTGCGCGAGCCCGGAACGATCGACGCGCTGGATCTGGCCCTTGGGGAGGGAGGGCGCGAGTTCGCTGGGGAACCAGCCTTCCTTGCGGTACTCCTCCATGATCACGCCGGGATCGCTCTCCGCGAGCACTTCCACCACGAGGCGCTCATTATCGTCGAGCCGGTTGTGCTCAAGGCGGCAGCGCAGCAGAAGCCTCAGCCGGGTCGTGCGTACACGGGTCGCAAGGCGCGGAGGTGTCTCCACGCGAATGCGCTCGAATAATGCCACACCAGCCGAGGTCTCGATGGCCTCGGCGGGAATCGTCACACCATCCGCGCCCGGCGAGAGGCCTCCGAGCGGTGGGGCTGGGAAAATTCCTGTATCCGTGAGATAGAGCGTCGGGTCACCCTCGAGCGTTGCACGCACCGGCGGGGCCTTGCGTCCATCGGCCTGCACGAGGCAGAGACGATAATCCACGCGATCGCCTTCCGACACATCCACTCGCCATTGCAGGGGTTCGACGATACGGGGCATCGGCGCGCCATCCACGCCTGCGATGCGCTCGCTGATCAGGCTGTCGCGCAGCAGCAAATTCAGAATGCGCACGCCATCCGGCTTGCGGTAGGCCACTTCGGGCTCGGCGTCATAGCCGGTATTGAATGCGCGCCAGATGCGCAGGCTGCATTCCTCGGGCAGCAGCACGCCATCGGAGGCTTCTTTTTGGAGCATGCGAAATGCGGCCTGGGGCACGGGCTTGAATTCGCCGGTGCCGTTCTTCCGCCATTCAAGCTGCATGCTTTCCTTGCCGAGGCGCACGCGCAGTTCCGGTGCTGGGGCCTGTGTGGCATTGGCTCCCTGGGCTTTGTCTTCCAGCCAGGTCTGCCATTTATCCACTGCTTCCTCGCGTTCCCATTCGCCTGCGAGAGCTTCCACCTCGGCCCAGTCGGTGATGGATGAAAATCCCACGGGCAGCTTGTGTTTTTCCCGGCGGAAATAAGCAGCCACGTAGAGCCATGCTTCCCAAGGATTCGCCGGAGGTTCCGGCCAGATTTGGACAAGGCTCCAGTCCCAGCGATCACCCACGCCGGTGAGCTTGTTCAGCGCGGCCCGCTGCACCTCGAGTGTGTTGTGGTGCGAGGTAAAAAGCGCATCCACCCCCTTTGCAAACTGGGCTTCCTGCAGGTTCAATGTGCGGCCCAGCCTCCCAGCCAGCACCTCGGCAAAAGTCTGCACTTGCGGCACTCCTTGCGCTCCCTGTTCCTCGGAACGCGTCTGATCAGATACTGGCTTGGTCGATTTCAAAGCCGTCCATCATGCGTGGTCGGAGCCTATACGGCAAGCGTAAGCGATAGTTTTTCAGGTTTGGCGGGAAAGGGAGCCTTTTCTTGTCCTGTAACTGCTGAAATTGGGTCAATTTCCAGCCGCTCACTTTCGGTATGCCAACGTACCAAAAACAAAGGGACTACCTGCCTGCCGGATTCTCCTCAATGATCTCCACCGTCGCCTTCCCTCCCTGCTTGGCGGCGGCTGCGGCGAGCAGATTGCGAATCGCCGCGATGGTGCCGCCGTGCTTGCCGACGACTTTGCCGATGTCGCTTTGGCGGAGGCGGAGGCGGTAGACGGTCTTTTTGACGGTCTCCTCCTTATAGATGACCATCTCGTCGGGGAACTCAACGAGCTGGCGGAGGACATAATCGAGAAAACGATCCATGACCTGTTCTAACCATGTGTGTCGAAATGCGGAAAGCGCAAAGTGCGGAGGCTCTGCGAGTCTCCGCACTTTGCGCTGAAATTTTGGCGAAATCCGCGCCTTT
>JAYUWZ010000834.1:0-6565 GCA_043753265.1 Verrucomicrobiaceae bacterium | reverse complement strand
TGGGTTCACCGTATTTCCATCGTCAGCCAGCAGCCCCACCCAGGCCATCACCAGGCCACCCTGTTCCACCGCGATCTGGCAGGCTTTCTCATACAGTTTTCGCGGCTCCTTGATCCGCACGATCGCTTCATTCACGCTGCTGGATACAGCGTAGAGCCGGCCTACGCGCTGGATCTTCGCCTCCGCCATTTTGCGCGAAGTGATATCATACGATACTCCCAGCACGTAGCTCTCCCCGCTCCCTTCGTCACGGAAGGGCGCAGCGTTTATTTCGATCCATCGGGAAGTACCTTTCAGCCCCACAATGCGATATTGCGCCGACCGCCGCTCGCCAGCCGCCACGGCAGCCAGCATGGAGCGCACTGCCTCGCGATGCTCCGGAACGACCACCCCCACAATGTCCTTTCCCATCACGTCAGCAAGGCTGTCGGCCTCGATCAGGCACAATCCGGCGGGGTTCATCTCGTGCAAAATTCCCGTTGGGCCGACTAATTTGACGCACTGCGGCTCCGCCTCATAGATGGCCCTCAGCTTTCCCTCGCTCGCCATTAATTCGCGCCCTTGCCGATGCAACTCCAACTGGCTCATCGCCTGCCGGCCCAGCACGGAGAGCGCATGGATTTGCCCCTCCGTTAGCGTCCGCACCTTTGGATCCGCAACACATAGCGAGCCGAGCACATCGCCCTGTGACGTGGTGAGGGGAGTGCCTGCGGAAAAACGTATGTGCGGCTCTCCAGTCACCATGAGATTGCAGGAAAACCGCGCATCGCCGGACATATCAGCCACCATCACGAAGGCACCAGTCCGCACCACCTCATTGCACACTGAAAACTCCCTGGGAGCCTCCACTTGATCCATTCCTGTGCTGGCCTGGAATAACAACCGGTCCTCATCCACCAGGGACACCGTGGCCATGGGGGTTCCGCAAATCTCAGCGGCGAGGGAAACCAAGTCGGCCAGCGCCTGTTCCTGCTGCCCATCCGGCAATACGTAATGGCGAAGGACAGCCAGTCGGCGTGCTTCGTCAGGCGGTTGCTGGGCACCAGGCATATCGCTAGGCGCGCCGGAACTGGGATTGAAAATCGCAGAGCCTCAGCCCCCCGCGCAGGACAGCGCGGTGGCTGGAATGGTGGGTGGTGGATGCGTGCATGGGAAGGCGGGGTGCGGGGTGGTTGGTACATTGCCAATTTCACCCATCGCCGCCAAGCCGCAATCCAATATTTCTGCCGCACGAAATGACGTGCGTTTTCCGCTCCTGCGCGGTCTAGGCCCCCATGCCCGCCTCAAAGCTGCCGGCAGCCTGCGGAAAGCATAGGTTGTTCGCCACGTAGGCGATGCCGTCGGCGGAGCAGAAATCCAGCTCCTTGTGGGCGCTCTCGGCCTCCACCACGAGCGGGGCGCTGGTGGTTTTGTGGAGCTTGCAGTAGCGCTCCTTGTAGCCGACCGCGAGCAGCAGTTCCACGTAGCGTTGCATGTTCAGGTCGCCACTTGCGAGGTCGGTGAACTGCATGGCCCGGCGCGGCCAGTTCGGCTGCATGGCCCGCAGTGGGAAGCCAGGGCGGATCACGAAATTCTTCACATGCGCGGCGTAGATGCGGCTGCCCACCTTCAGGAAGCGCGACTCCCAGCTCTCACCTTCCCAGCAATGCGACGGGTCGGCATTCACGGCCAGCACCTTGTCGCCGTCGCAGATGTCCACGAGCATGTTAAAATCGTCCGCACACATCGCGGCCGTGCCGGGATGGATTTCGTGGCAGAGGTAGATGCCGAGCTTGCGCGCATGGTCGCGAAGCTTTTGCGTCTTCTTCACGAAGCGCTCCTTGCCCTCCGCAATCAAATCGTAGCCCGGCCCGGCCCAAAATCCCCAAGGATAGCCGGTCGCGAGTTCCCACCCAAATGCGACGCCCCAAAACATGGGCATCGATTTCACGCCAAGTTCCGCCGAGAGATCCATCAGCTTGAGCAGGTACTTTTCGTGCCACGCCTCGATCTTCTCAGGTGAAAGCTTCGCCACCTCGGGCGCGATGAAGGGATGCCCCGATTTTGTACCGGTCCAGATGGACGTGTGCACCCAGAACGGGCAGTGCGCGCTGATGCCGTCGAGCTTCATGCCGCGCGACTCGAAGGTGTCGCGAATCTCCTTCGCCTTCTTCAATCCCCCTTTGCCATCCGCCAGCATGTAGTTGCTGGGCTGGGCACCGGCCGCGCCGGACGCCTTGGCGTAGTCGAGAAATTCTGCGAGGGATTTGGCGCCATGCTGGGCGCCTTCAATGGAGGCATGGTAAGCGTTGTTGCTCATGGTGGTGGAAAAAAAGTGACGGGGCGGCGATTAGCGGGCGCAGAAGGACTTTGCAAATGCAAAGCCTTCAAAATCACGAATGCGGACGAATAGAAAAAGAAACCGCATCTCCCGTAGTATGCCGAAAGTCGCAAGTGAAGTGGCAACGCCGAAGGCGTTTCATCATGCAGCCCAGGGTTGGACCGAGCCTGCGAGGGCCTACCCTGGGTAAGAGACAAAATGCCCAAAACCCTGAAGGGGTTTCATCCTTCAGCAGCATTTCGATACAACCTCTCGGATTCGAAAAATCCTTCTCCCAACTGTGCAGTGCGTCGTCCGTTCCCACAGCAGCAGATTGATTTTTGTTTCGCTAGTTTATCCCCGATGCATAGGGTCGCACCGCAGTTAAACCAAACCACACCAAATCCATGGGCGACAAATCTCCAAAAGCGAACCAGAAAAAATCCACCCAGAAGCAGTCGAAATCGACCACTGCGGACAAGAACAAAAAGCAGGCCGTGGCCGCCAAGCAGGCAGCAGGCAAGAAGAAGTAGCAGGGCGCTTTTGCCCTCAGCTCAGTAGAGGCCGACCGGAATCGCTTTCCAGCGAACCATCCGGAAGGTATTCTATTTTCAAATGGCGACAACGATTCGACTCCAACAAGGACAGGTCTGGCATCAGGGCGACCTGTACCTTCGCATCGTGCGACTGGAACGCCTTGAGGTGGAATTCAAGCAGATGACCGACATCATCACAAGGGATGGCACCCACCACACCGTGTCTAAAAAGGAATTCTGCCGGATAATCAAAAACGCCACGTTGATTCCACAAAAGCAATCCCCCCCGGGCGGAGCAGAAAGTAACGCGGACCTCCAATCCGCCCCCACCGATTAAAGTCGAACGCAGGGAATCAGCGGAAAGGCACTCCGAAACACGGATTGATTTTCAGGAGCAAGAGAGCAGCCAAGCGAGCTGCTGGCCTTGGACTGTGGTGGTTCGGCGGCTCCGCCGCATTCGTCGAAGCCTGCAATTGGCACATCGCTTTGCCTGAACCCGCTAGCCGCCAACGACCAATCCCTAGCCGTAGCGACTACGCCGAAGGCGTTTCATCATATAGTCCAGGGTTGGTCCGAGCTCCGCGAGGGCCTACTCTGGGGCACACATCGTAAAGACCAATACCCTGAAAGGGTTCATCGCTCATCAGCAGTTCGGTATAAGTGAGTGGTTAACCCTGCATCGGTTGCGCGAAGGCAAAGCGGAGCCCCTGACCAACGCAACCAAACCCAACGCACCGCACGATAACTCCAAACATGCAATTCCAAGTCGCTACTGAACTCCACTACCCGGTCCAGCAACGCAGCACCGTCATCCTCAACGTGCATGCGCTCGAAACACCGATGCAGAGCGTCGTGCGCGAGCATTTTCACATCGAGCCCCGCGTGCAGCGGGAGGAGTTTCTCTCCGTGTCCGGGGAAAACCGCTATGTCCGAATCGATACCGGCAACGCGAAACACCTGAAGATCACCTACTCCGCCACCGTGGATATCCGCCCGAAGATCGTCCGGGAAAAGGATATTGAAGATATCGCCATCGCACGGCTTCCCCGTAGCGTCATCCCCTATCTGTTCCCGAGCAGGTACTGCCAGTCCGATCGCCTTGGCCGGCTCGCGTGGGGGAAATTCGGCAAAATCGAGCGCCCTTACGCGCGAGTCGTGGCCATCGCCGACTGGATCCACGCAAACGTGGAATACCTCTACGGTGAAACGAACTCCGCGACCTCCGCCTTTGACACCGTGACCCAGCGCGCCGGCGTCTGCCGCGACTTCGCCCACCTCGGCATCGCCTTTTGCCGGGCGCTCTCCATCCCCGCACGCTACTTCAGCGGATATGCCTACCAGCTCCAGCCCCCGGATTTCCACGCATGCTTCGAGGCCTTTATCGGCAAGGAATGGTACATCTTCGACGCCACCCGCCGTGCACCCTTGAACGGCCTCATCCGCATTGCCACCGGGCGCGACGCCGCCGATGCCTCCATCGCGAGCATCTTCGGCAGCGTGCAATGCGAGCGTATGACGGTTTCCGTAGACTGCCTCGACCGCGCATTCAGCCCACTCACCCACAAACAAAGCAGGCTGAAAGCCGTCACCCTCGATGCCGAGGTGATCGATACGGAATTATGAGCGAAACGGTCGACCTCCTGCGCATCGTGCACCAGACGGTGTATCGCTACAACCGGGCGGTCACGTTTATGCCGCACCGGCTGGTCATCCGCCCCCGCGAAGGGCACGACCTGCGCGTGGAGACACTGGCCCTGGCAACGCTTCCCCGCAGCGAAATCGTGTGGAGCCGCGATATCTTCGGAAATTCCGTGGCCCACGCATACTTCACAGAACAGGGGGCCGAACTGCGCATCGAAAGCGACGTCGTGGTCAAGCGGGTCATCCACACCGCCGTCCCGCCACCCGCATCCATCCCCATCTCCCATCCCCTGCAATACGACGAACTCGAGCAGGCCGCGGTGGCGGTTTATCTCCAGCCCGTCTTTCCGCAAGAAGCAGCCACCCTGCAGGAGTGGGTGCGCCTGCAGCACTTCACCCCCGGCTCAACCGCGGAGGAGATGGTGCTGCAACTCACAGAAGCCATCCACAAGCTCGTGCGCTACCAGCGCCGGGATGAAAAAGGGGTCCAATCCCCCGCCACCACGCTCACTCTCGGCCAGGGCTCGTGCCGGGATGCAGCGTGCTTCCTCATGGAAAGCGCGCGCCACCTCGGCATCGCCACACGCTTTGCCAGCGGCTACCTCGACTGCGTGGCAACCCGCGCCGCCCGTGGCGTCACGCACGCATGGACAGAGGTCTATTTCCCAGGTCTGGGCTGGCGCGGCTACGACCCCACCACCGGAAAACGCTGCACCCAGCAACATATCGTGACCGGGGTCAGCAACCACCCCCGCGGCGTAATGCCCGTAACCGGACGCTTCCTCGGAGGCCCCGGCGACTACGAGGGAATGAGCGTGCTCGTGGAATTCTCCGTGCCGAAGGGATAACCACCGAAGCGAATAGAACACACGGAGCGGGGTGACATTCGAGCCGAGCAGCCACATCTCCACATCTCTACCTCTCTCGTCTCCACCCCTTTCCCCCTGTAACCATTCCGCAGATGTTGGAGGTTGAATCATCCACCCATAAAGGATACGCAAGTTCGGTCTATGCTAAAACCCGCGCTCGGCAAAGGGCTCAGCGCCCTTATTAATCCTCGTGTCTCCGCGCCTGCGCCCAATGCGGACGCTGGCGAGCGCGTGCAGCAGATCCCCCTCGAACAGATCATCTCGTCCCCGTGGCAGCCCCGCACGGAGTTTCGCGATGCCCACCTGCAGGAGCTCGCGGATAGCATCAAGGAAAAGGGCATCATGCAGCCGCTCATCGTCCGCAAGGTCGGCGAAAAGCTGGAACTCATCGCTGGCGAGCGCCGCTGGCGCGCCGCACAACTCGTCGGGCTCAAGGAAGCACCCGTCATCGTCCGCGAGGCGACCGACCAGGACGTGCTGGAACTCGCACTCGTGGAGAATCTCCAGCGCGAGGACCTCAACGCCATCGAGCAGGCCCGTGCATTTTCCCGCCTGGCCAAGGAATTCAACATGAAGCAGGACGACATCGCCGTGAAGGTCGGCAAAAGCCGCGCCGCCATCGCAAATTCCGTTCGCCTGCTCGACCTCCACACCCAGCTCCAGACATGGGTGGTGCAGGAGCGCCTCAGTGTTGGCCACGCAAAAGTCCTGCTCACCGCAAAGTCGCAGGAGGAACAATTGAAGCTCGCCGAGGAAATTTTGCGCCGGGGCCTCACCGTGCGAGGCGCGGAGCAACTGCTCGCCGACCACTTTGCCGGCAACGGTTCGCGCAAACCCAAGCGTGGCGCAGCCGCCAGCCCGCAGGCGGAGCCAGCCGTCTCGCATCTGCAAAACCGCCTGCGCCAGCATCTCGCCACGCAGGTCGCCCTGCATCACGGGGAGAAGAAGGGGAAAATCGAGGTCGAATACTACGGCAACGACGACCTCCAGCGCATCCTGAAGATCATCGGCCTTCCGGAGGAATAGTCGCTTGAGCACCTGGAATTTCCGCGCCTGGCGCTGTGCCCTGCTGGCCTCCTTGCTCGCCATCGCGGCATGCTCCGAACCCGCGAAAAATCCACAGCCCGTCAGCTCTCTCCCACCCGCAGCAGCCAGCCTGTGGAAGGAGTTTTCCGGCGAACGCGCGCTGGAACACGTGCGCGCACAAGTGGCATTCGGCC
>JAYUWZ010000833.1:0-3056 GCA_043753265.1 Verrucomicrobiaceae bacterium | reverse complement strand
GCCACAGCCATGAGGCGAACAAGAGCAAGGGCGGCCTGATCATGGATTCCCGGGCGGCGCTGCTTGCCGGCGGGGATACGGGGGCTGCGATGGTGCCGGGTGATCCGGACAAAAGTCTATTCATCCAAGCCATTCGCTATACAGACGAAGACCTCCAGATGCCGCCCAACAAGGGCGACTCGAAGAAGCTTGCCGACGCGCAGATTGCCACGCTGACCGAGTGGGTGAAACGCGGTGCGCCGTGGCCCGAGGAGGCTGGCAGCCAGAAGATGGTGGCGCGCGCAAAGGGAGTGATTACCGACGAGGATCGGAAATGGTGGGCCATCCAGCCAGTGGTCAGCCCGCAGCCTCCCAAGGTGGACGACAAGGGATGGGGCAAGACGCCGATCGATGCGTTCCTTTTTCAAAAGCTCGCGGAGGCCAAGCTGCCCCCTGCCCCGGCCTCGGCCCCGGAGCAGCTCTGCCGACGCATCTATTTCGATCTGATCGGACTCCCGCCGACGCCCTCCGAGATGGCGGAGTTTGTAACCGCCGACAAACAGGACCGTTCAACCGCTGTTGCGGCGCTGACGGACAAGCTGCTCGCCAGCCCGCGCTATGGCGAACGCTGGGCGCGCCACTGGCTCGACCTCGTGCGTTTCGCGGAGGGCGATGGCTACCGCATCGATGAGTTTCGTCCCACGGCTTTTCGCTACCGGGACTACGTGGTGAACGCATTCAATGCCGACAAGCCCTACGATCTGTTCGTGAAGGAGCAACTGGCCGGGGATGAGCTTTACCCCGGAAATGCCGACGCGCTCACTGCCACCGGGTTTCTGCGCTGCGGCATCTACGAATACAACAATCGCGATGTGCTGGGGCAGTGGGACAGTGTGCTGACGGAGGTCACTGATGTGGCGGGCGATGTATTCATGGGCGTGGGCGTGCAGTGCGCCCGGTGCCACGACCATAAATTCGACCCCGTGCTGCAGAAGGATTACTTCCGCTTGCGGGCGTTCTTCGCACCGATGCGCTGGACCGATGACAAGAACGTGGCGTCCGAAGCGGAGCGCGCAGCACACGCGCAAAAGCTCGCTGCGTGGGAGGAAAAGACCGCTGAACTGCGCAAGCAAATCGCCGCCGCCGAGGAAACGCCCCGGGCGAAGGCGGAACGTGAGGCCATCGAGAGATTCCCCGACGACGTGCAGGCGATAATGAAAAAGGCGCCCGCCGAGCGCACCCCGTTTGAGCAGCAGATTCACGAACTGGCATACCGGCAGGTCTACTTTGAATGGGATCGAATCCTGACCCACATCAAAGGCGCGGAGAAAGACGCACTGATCAAGTTGCAGAAACAACTCTCCGCATTTGAAGCGGAGAAACCCGCGCCCCTGCCCACGGTGCTCGGCGCGACGGATGTCGGGCCCGCGGCACCGCCCACGCTTATCCCCAAACGCGAGCAACTCGGCGACATACTGCCCGGCTTCCTGACCATTCTCAGCGAAGAGCCCGCGAAGATTTCACCACTCCCGCAAACCACCGGACGCCGCGCCGCGCTCGCAAACTGGCTGACGCAGCCGGAGAATCCGCTGACCGCACGCGTGATGGTGAACCGTGTGTGGCAGTATCATTTCGGGCGCGGCCTCGCGGTAAATGCCTCGGATTTCGGCAAGCTCGGCGGCCCCCCGTCGCACCCCGAATTGCTGGATTGGCTGACCCGGCAATTTGTCGCGAACGGGTGGTCGATCAAGAAACTGCACAAGATTATCGTCACGAGCGCAGCCTACCAGCAGGCCTCGAACTCCCCAGCCGTGGCCGCGGCGCGGCTGACAGACCCGGAGAACAAGCTGCTGTGGCGCTTTCCGGTGCGCCGTCTCGACGCGGAGCAGGTGCGCGACGCCATCCTGGCAACCTCGGGTGAAATCGACCTGAAGGAAGGCGGCCCCTCCGTCGGCACGGACAAACCGCGCCGCACGATTCACACGAAGGTGATGCGCAATTCGCGCGATGCGCTGCTGGAGGGATTTGACCCGGCGGAGGGATTCCAAAGCACGGCGCAACGCAACTCCACGACCACCTCCACGCAGGCGCTCACGATGATCAATGGCCCATGGGTGCTGGCCCGGGCGAAGGCACTGGCCGAGCGCGTGCGCCGTGAAACGTCGGCGGACGATGGCGAACGCGTGGCGGCGGCGATGCGCCTCGCATGGAGTCGCGAGCCGAGCGCCAAGGAAATCGCGGGCGCGCGCGCGTTTGTCGATTCGCAGACAGCACTCATCGAGGCACGACCCGAAGAGATGAAGCCGCTCGCACTGACCACGGAGAAGATGCCTTTCCGCGAGGGCAAGGGCGTGGTGCTGACCCCCTCGGGCGTAGACCGCCTGATCATGCGTGGCAGCGCTGGCTTTCCCGATGGGGGCGATTTCACCATCGAGGCATTCGTGATGTTGCGTTCGCTCTACGAAAACGGGGATGTGCGCACCATCGCCTCCTTTTGGACGGGCGACAAAAAGGATACCGGCTGGTCCTTCGGGGTCACAGGCAAGCAATCGCGCTACAAGCCGCAAACGCTCATCCTGCAACTGAACGGCGAGGGCTCTCCCAGCAACGAAGCAGAGCCTATTTTTAGCGGACTCACGCTCGAGGTGGGCAAGCCCTACTATGTGGCGGTGAGCGTGCGCATCACCGACCTGACCGGCGGCGTGAATTTTTACGCCAAGGACCTTTCGAATGATGACCTGCCGATGCAGGTCGCAACCATTTTTCACGCCACCCACGGCGGTGTGAAAGGGACGGGCAGCTTCATTATCGGCGGCCGGGGCTCGGTAAAAGGCAGCCGCTGGGACGGGGTGATCGATGACGTGCGATTCTCCCGTGCGGCCCTGCCCGGCGAGGCGCTGCTGTACAATAGCGGCCAGAGCATTGGCGAGAACACCGCCGGCTACTGGCGCTTTGAGAATTCCAGCGGGGTTTACAAGGACAGTTCGCCCAAGGGGAATGACATCGAGGCGAAAATCGTGCAGGCGAAACCGGCGGATCCACGGGCGGCGGCGTTTGTGGATTTTTGCCACGTTTTA
>JAYUWZ010000832.1:0-3058 GCA_043753265.1 Verrucomicrobiaceae bacterium | reverse complement strand
CGCTTTTTGCGGGGCGGAGACTGCATAGGAAAGAATATGTTCTTTCCTGTGTGAACTATGCACTTGGTTTCCCTCAGCCCTGTCTCGCCCTCCTCCGTCTTCAATGGTCGGAACATAGACCATTTGGTCGATCGTGTCACGGTGGATTTGGGATGTGAGGCGAGGAGAACTGCACCTTTTGTGTTCATTAAAATTCCCCGACTTTTGGAACGTTGTAACCACCCGCATTCCCATCCGAAGGCGGTGTCGCTGTTACACTTTGCTGCTCGTTCCGCTCGCACCCTTCGGGCTGACTTCGTCAGGCTTTCTCGCTCCGCTCGAATGCCACACGCAGTCCAAGTCGTTGCCGCTCGCGTACAATGCGTGCAGAAAGATATGAGGAGTCTCCGTAACTCCTCACTCACATCAAGGTGTGCTCGGCCTAAAGTTTATGCGCTTAGACGAATGCCGCCGGAGTCCAAGGTGCCGTACGCTTCGTCTACGATTGTGTGCTGTGAGTGAGCGATGGGCCGGATGCCTTAAAGGGCTACCCTACCACCACCACCGGCTCACCCAGCACTTCCATGCGCGGCGTGATTCCCAGTCCCGGCGCTTTCGACGCTGCCATCCGTCCATTGGCCCGTTGCGGCGCTCCATGCGCAGTCGATACGGTCACGTAGCTATTGAAATCCGTGCTCGTGAAAAGGAACTCCGTGGGCGTGCTGTGGGCCAGATGCGCAATCGCCGCAGTCGCGATGTCCCCACCCCACGAATCCTCCAGCGTCATCGCGATGCCCATGCTCACGCAAAGATCGCGCGCCTGCTTGATCCGGGTGAGCCCGCCCAGTTTGCTGATTTTCAAATTCACCACATCCATCGCAAGGTCGGCCTTGGCGCGGATGAGCATGTCGAGCGCGTCGATGTTTTCATCGAGCACAAAGGGATGCGGCGTCTGCCTGCGCACCGCGAGACACTCCTCGTAGGTGAGGCAGGGCTGCTCGATATACACGTCCACATCGCGCACCGCCTTCGCCACGCGCACCGCCTCGTGCTGCACCCAGCCCGTATTGGCATCCGCGACCAGGCGATCACCGGGCTGGAGCTTCGCCGCCACGGCAAAAATGCGTGCGATATCCACATCGGGATCGCCACCTACTTTGAGCTGGAATCGCCGATACCCCTCCGCACGATACCCGGCCACGCGGCTCGCCATTTCCTCCGGCGACTCCTGCGAGATGGCCCGGTAAAGGTGGAAGTCCTCACCGTACCGGCCGCCGAGCAGTTCGCACACCGGCATGCCTGCCGCCTGCCCGAGGATGTCCCAGCACGCGATATCGATTCCCGATTTCACGTAAGGATGCCCCTTCAGCGCCGCGTCCATGAGGTGGTTCAATTTCGAAAGCTGCCGTGGATCCTCGCCGATGAGATGCGGCCCCAGCTCGCGCAACCCTGCGCGCACCCCCTCCGCATACGCAGGCAGATAGAAGGGCCCCAGCGGGCAGACCTCCCCGTGGCCCACGATTCCGGCATCCGTCTCGACGCGCACAATCGTGCTGTCGAAGACAGTCACCGACTTCCCCCCCGACCATTTGTAAGTGACCTCGCGGAGCGGGAGTTCGACGCGATAGGCGAGGATGCGGGTAATTTTCATGGATGAAGCAAGGAAGCTTGGCGGATGCAATTCACTGGGAAACACTAGCCCGAGCCGCCTCCTCTCGTCTTGGCGGGGAAACGCACGACCGAATGAAAATCAGCACAGCCGCACTCCGCAAAGCCGCATCCGGCTCCAGCGTCGCCAATGGCCTGCTGGAACAACTCTTCGATCACACTCCGGACATCGCCTTTTTCATCAAGGACGCTGCCGGGCGCTACCTCGCCGTAAATGATTCACTCGTGGAGCGCCACGGGCTCCGCAGCAAAGCGCAAATGATTGGCCGCCGCCCTTGCGACGTGTGTCCCGGCGATTTCGGGCGCATCCCCTCCGAGCAGGATGCCTGGGTGCTGCGCACGGGGCGTCCCATCATCGAGCGCCTCGAGCTCCAGTGGAATTCCCCCCACAAGCCCGTCTGGTGCCTCACCACCAAGCTGCCCATGCGCGACGAAAGTGGCGCGATCACCGGAATCATCGGCATATCCAAGGATGTCCGCTCACCCATTCCCACGAAAGAAATCGCCCCGGAAATCGCCGCCGCTCTCCGCCATCTCGAGACAGCCTACGCCGACACGCTCACCCCATCCATGCTCGCGGGCATCGCGCAAATTCCCGCAGCCCGATTCGCGCGCCTCATCAAGCGCATCTTCGGCATCACACCGATCCAGCTCATCGCAAAAACGCGCATCGCCGCCGCATCCCGCATGCTTCGTGAGACGGAACGCTCCATCGCCGACATCGCGCAGGACTGCGGATTCTCCGACCACAGCGCCTTCACGCGGGCTTTTCGGGCAATCACGAGTGTCACGCCAAGTCAGTTCCGGATCGGATAGCCCCAGCAAGGTCGGCAAACTGGAAATACTCCGAAGGGAGCGCACGGGCATCGTACGCCATTACGCGGACTTTCAGTGTTTTGGAAATTGCTGCGGCTGGTGCTTCGCACACAGACCGCGCTCCTATCGCGTCCGCCGCCCTATGAGCGCTGCGTGAATTCTCACCTCTCCACCTCTCACGTCGTTAGTAGCCTCCCGCACCCGGCACCATGGATCCCAGCGGACCATTCCCCTCCCACTTCTCCGGCCGGTTCCACGGAATCGTGCTGACCCGATTAGGGTCTTCAGGCTCTGAAGTGCTTGCACAGCCCCCAAAAGCGGAAACGAGAATGCCGAGAAGAAAAAGCGCGATACGATGCATACTGGTTGGGCCAAGATTAGCGCGACCCGGCAGCATTGCCAGCAGCGACTGTCGCCATTTTTCGGCGAGTAGCGCGGAGGTGGATGGCGCTCTCCGAGCGGCATGTGTGGATACAGCCGAAGGCCATTTCTATAACGGTTGCCGGAAGTAATTTCCGGTTCGCAACAGGTGGAAGTGCGCCTTCGGCGTGTGCTTTGACATGCCGCTCGGAGAGCGCCATCCACCGAGGCTGCG
>JAYUWZ010000831.1:0-3059 GCA_043753265.1 Verrucomicrobiaceae bacterium | reverse complement strand
GCTCAACGCCCAATGGGGCAGGCGCAGGTCGGAGCTGGGTGGTGGCTTGGAGGTAAAGGATGAACCGCGAAGGACGAGAAGAACACAGAGACCGCGCTCCGATTTCGGCCTCGAACGTGCAAGGACGAAGGCTTGTGCGGGGTGGAAATCAGGAAGAAGTGCGCCATCGACGTATACTTTGGCATGCCGCTCGGAGAGCGCCATCCACCGAAGTTGCCACGTTGGCGGCTTCTGGGCAAAACTTACCCCGCCGGAGCCTTGCGGCACCCGGCGGGGTTCGGAAAGTTTTGAACCTCGTGTACGGTGGCGGGTTTAGAGCGGAGGTTCGCGCTCTACGTGCTTGCCACCGTGAACTCTACACCATGCGAGCCCGGATGGTGCGGCGTCCGGATTGAAGCCGGACCCGGCCGCTCTCGAGGAGGTCTGTGACCGCCGCAAGAGTTTCGCGGGAGCTGCGGGTGGAAGAACTCACCGCCAGGATCAGGTCGCCCAAGGTGAGGCTGCTCGTGGATTTCTGAGTCTTTTTCATGGTTGTAGAGAGAATTTTTTAGGGAAGTGCGAGCGCTAGGCGATGCGAGCGCGGACATTACGTCCGTTGCTGGAAAGGCGGACGCGACCACTTTCGAGAAGGTCGCTCACCGCAGCGGCGGCTTCATTGGAATTGCGGGCCACGCTGGTGACTGCGAGGACGAGGTCACCAAGGGTGAGGCGGGAAGCGGTTTTGAGGGTCTTTTTCATGATTGGGCTTTTGTTATGATTACTGCGGTTTGGTTGATAAACTCTTCTAGAGCGTTTGTCGTGCCAGGTTTTGTGTTGTGCGTTTGTTCTGCTGTTCTATTCGACGGGGTTGGTGAGGTTTTGTTCAACGAAAGATAAAGTATTTTGCACCTTTGAACAGTGAGAACACGGTTATCATATCCCTCCTATTAGAGCCTCTGAAGAAAGCGTCAACTCCCTCACTCTCTAAAGGGGTCTGGAAGGAGGGTGGAGGAACCCTCTTATCAGGTGAAATAGACATTTTTATCAACCCGCGAAAAACGGGAATTGTTTTGCAAAAACGCGATCCGCCTCACATTTACTTGGTGTTATTTGACCACGTGAAGTTTTTTCTTCACAGGTTCAGCCGACCGATCAGGCGCAGGCCTTCAAGTGTCAAACTGTCGCGTACCGCGGAGATTTCTGGGACTCCTGTGGCAATCAGACTCGCATAGCCTCCGGTGGCGATGATCTTCAGCTTTTTGACGCCGATCTCCTTCTGAATCTCGGCCAGAATCTGGCGGACCATTCCCCGGTAACCATACACCGCCCCGGCAAGCATGGCGTGTTTGGTGGATTTGCCGATGGGTCCGGGGGGCTCCCTGAGGGTGATCTTTGGGAGCAAAGCCGTGCGCTGGTGGAGGTAATCCGTCATGGCCTCCAGGCCGGGGGCGATGACGCCGCCGACGTATCCGCCTTCCTTGCGAAGGATGTCGAAGGTGACGGCGGTACCGAAATCGACCACGACGGAGGGCACTCCGTAAAATGCGGCGGCACCGGCGGCGTTGGCGAGGCGATCCGCGCCGATGGTTTTGGGATTGGGGTAATCGATCCCGACGCCGAGCGTGCTGCGATGGGTGACGCGGTGAAGGGACAATCCCTCGAAGCACTGAAGCATCACCTCGGCCTTTGCCGGGACCACGCTGGAGAGGACGACGCGGGCAAATTTCCAGCCCTTCAGTATTTTGCGGAGCGAATCAGGCGTGACCTCGGAGGTGCGAAGGCGGCGCACGGGACCGAGTGTGTCGCGTGAGGAGAGGGCAAACTTCGTGTACGAGTTGCTGTTGTCGATGAGCAGGAATTCGGAGGAGGGCACGGCGGAATTTACGATTTATGGTTTACGATTTACGATTTGGCGTTGCGCCGAATCGGGGGTTATCCAAATGCTTTTGAATTCAACGGGATGTTTCAGTCGCTTGAAGCTCCATCAACATGACAGTGGTTATGAGGGGTAAACGCACACATCAATTCCGTGCCCTTGACCCTTACCCGATGCGGTCGGAGCCGAAGTAGGGGCGGAGGATTTCCGGGATGGCAATGGTGCCGTCGGCTTGCTGGTAGTTTTCCAGCAGGGCGACGTAGAGGCGGGCGAGGGCGGTGCCGCTGCCATTGAGCGTGTGGCAGAAGTGATTTTTGCCATCGGCGCCCTTGTACTTGAGCGCCATGCGGCGGGCCTGGTAGTCGCCAAAATTCGAGCAGCTCGAAACTTCCAGGTAGCCTCCCTGGCCGGGTGCCCAGACCTCGATGTCGTAAGTCTTGGCAGAGCCGAAGCCGATGTCGCCGGTGCAGAGCTCGATGACGCGGTAGTGCAGGCCGAGGAGCTGGAGCACCTTTTCGGCATCGGCGGTGAGCGCCTCGAGCTCGGCCATGCTGTTTTCGGGCAGGCAGATTTTGACGAGCTCCACCTTGTCGAACTGGTGCATGCGGATGAGACCGCGTGTGCCGAGGCCGGCGGCGCCGGCCTCGCGGCGGAAGCACGGGGTGTAGGCGGCGTAGCGGACGGGGAGTTGATCGGCGCGCAGGATTTCGTCGCGGTGCAGATTCGTCACGGGCACCTCTGCGGTGGGTGCGAGGTAGAGTCCGTCGCGCTCGCAGCGGTAGAGCTGATCCTCAAACTTCGGGAGCTGCGTGGTGCCGATGCAGGAATCGGCATTGATGAGGAAGGGCGGCAGCACCTCGGTGTAGCCGTGTTTGCCGGTGTGGAGGTCGAGCAGGAAATTGATGAGGGCGCGCTCCAGCCGTGCGCCTGCGCCCATGTAGCAGACAAATGCCGAGCCGGCGATCTTGGTGGCGCGCTCGAAATCGAAGAGGCCGAGTTTTTGGCCGAGATCGACGTGCGACTTGGGTGCGAAGGCGAACTCGGTCTTTGTCCCCCACACGCGGACCTCGGGATTTGCCGCGGCGTCGTGGCCCACGGGGCATTGCTCGTGCGGCATATTCGGGATGCCGAGGAGTAGTTCGCGCTGCTCGGTATCGAACGCGGCGGCCTCTTCGTTGAGGCGTTTCATGTCGTCGGCCATGGC
>JAYUWZ010000830.1:0-3063 GCA_043753265.1 Verrucomicrobiaceae bacterium | reverse complement strand
TGGTTGAATGCATGCCGATCCTCATTGTAGAGCACGATGCTGGTATTCAGGAGCGCACGTTCACCCTCAAGGGCACGATTGAACGACGCCATCGGGTTGGCCTTTGAGATTACCTTTGCCATCTCGCTCAAGGACTCATCGCTCCAAAAGTCGTGGCACATGCCGTACCAGGCGAAATCCAGCATCGAAGTCGATATGCTGAGGCTGGCGAGGTAAGTGATCATGGAGGGCGTGGAGCGGACGGCCTCCACGATACGCATCCCGTCCTTCCACAGTGCAAACGCCTCGGCTTCGCGGCGCAGGACGATAAGTGCGGCCATCTTGCAGCGCAAAATTTCAACGAGCTTCAGTCCGATGCTCATATTGCCAAACCGGATCCTCGCCCCCTGCGACCAATCGAAAGTGAAATGGGTTTCTGGTCGCGTGCAGGATTCGTGAAGCTCTGCCAGATAGGGCTCCAGGCGCTGAAAGCCCCGCAGCACGGCTTCCGCATCGCTGCCTTCCTTGTCGGTTTTTGGGAGCCATTCTTTCGCGATCATCTCCGCACGCAACACTGCAAAATCAAACACCGGCGGGCTGCCATTGCGTTTTGCGCCCCTCCTCCATGTTTGAGTGAATGGATAGTCTGGCACGCGGGGATCCTTGTGGGGATCCTCCACAAGGGCTGCCTTCCACATGGGCGTCGCCGCCATGTTTCGTTCGTCAGGGATGGGCGGATTTGGGGCGGGATTCATTTCCTCGGCGGTGAGCTTCACCCCACGGGCGCGCGCTGCGGCGGCGTAGGCATTCCAGCGCTGTTCCGCGAGCCAGCCATCAAGCACCCACAACCCCGTGAGGATCACAAAGAGGATCAGTGGGATGATGACCCAGCGGGAACGGAGGAGGACGATCATGCCGCAAGTTTTCCCTTATGCGCAAAGCCTGTCGAGCCTTGCGCTATATCCTACGGCTTGACGGGTGCATACCAGCGCCAGTCGGGGTTTCCACTGGGTATGTCGGGCTTGTACATCACTCCTTTGTCATCGTTCCCATCCAAGCCCACGGAATAGAGCAGGAAGCCTTCAGTCGCATCGCGGCGATAGATGAAGGGCTGGCCTGTGCAGGGATCGTGCGGGAGCCGGGCCAGATATGCAGGGACCAGTTCGTTGAGCACCTCGGGGTAGCCCCCTTTTGCGCGCTTGTACCGCTCCAGCGCACAACCCACCCCGGCCATGCGGTCGAGAGCGTGTTCGAATAATGCCTGATCGTGGTAATGCGCCACCGACACGTAGGTGCGGATGAGTTGTTCGCTGTGCGGGTCTGGATTGGCAGCGATCGCCCGCAAGTCGAATTCCGGTTTTACATTGGGCAGGTTTATTTCCCGGGTGGCATCAAGCAGACGCAGTTGGTCCAGTAATACTTCATTCAGTCGCAATTGGTTGCTCCGCAGCCACCCCCGCCTGGGAATCCGGATCCGATTGTACCACCCACCTTGATTTCGTGCATCCATATCACGAAAATTCGACATTAGCTCCTCATTCTGGAAAGCTTCATCGATGGAGCTGCTGAGGATTACGCGCTCACATTCCAGACTGCGCTGAAATGCTGCCAGCGTGTTGCGCGCGGCAAGAAGGGCACCCATTTCCATCAGGGCCGCATCGCTCCACACACCATCGCACATGCCATTCCAAAGTGTATCCCGGAGGGTGCTCTCCAGCCTGCGTGCAATGAATCCGCTGGGAAGAGAGGGAATGGTGCGAATGGCCTCTGCGAGGCGCATGCCGTCCTTCCAGGTGGAGAGCGCCTCGCTCTCCCTGCCCCCCACCTGGATGAGCACCGCGCAACGAAGCTTCACAATCGTGAGCATCCGCCGTGAGACGTCCAGGTAAGGAAAGACGGTGCGATACCCGCGCGACCAATCGAAAACAAACTGGGTTTTCGGCCGCGATGCAGCCGTGTGCAGTTCCTGCAAAGAGGGCTCCAGCCTTTGCATGCCCCGTAAAATCGCCTCCGCATCGCTACCGGCGGTGTCACTCTTTTCGAGCCATTTCTCTGAAATCAGCAAAGCCCGGAGCGCCGAGAGATCCTCGGCTCTCGGCTTCCCATCCGGCTTCTCTTTTTTCTTCCACCGTCCGGCGAACTGCATGTTGGGCGGATAGCGCGGATCCTCGAGGAGACTTCCAGCGGATGCTGCCACCCACATGGGAGTAGCCCCGAAATTTTCCACATCCGGCACCTGCTGAGCCGGGAGCAGTTCTTGCATGGTAAGCTTCACGCCTCTCGCCCGCGCTGCGGCGGCGTAGGCATGCCACCGCCGCTCCGCGAGCCAGCCATCCAGAAGCCAAAGGCCCGTGAGGATCGCGAAGAGGATTAGCGGAATGATGACCCAGCGGGAACGAAGGCGGACGATCATGGCGTGAGCTTTTCGGGAAGGCGGGGTTGGGTGTCGAGCGTGTGTGTATGTGCGCTGAGGATTTACACCGAAGGGTTATGTTATCGACGAAGCGGGGTGCGCCTTGGACTGCGGCGGCAGAGTGTAACGGCGACGCCGCCTTCGCTTTGCGAATGGTCGTTCATTGCTGCTGCCACGTGTGAATCGGAATGATTCTCATCGGATGGAGCTTTCTCTTCCCACCCGCAATCCCTTCCAAAGGCGGCGGCGCCGTTACACTTTGCCTCGCTTCGCTCGCCCTACAGGCTGCCTTCGGCAGCTTTTTCACTCCGTTCGAATGCCGCCGCAGTCCAAGGCGCACCCCGTGATTTCAGAACTTCGACTTGTCAGGGAAGCCTATGAGGGTGGGCGTATCAAAGTTCGGTGAGTACCTGTTGTTTCCCCGCTCAAAATTTATAGTGCTCGATGCCGAAGGTGAGCATGCCGCCGAGCATGCCGGTGGCGGCAACGAGCAGCGCGCCGAAGAGCAGGGCGCCACGGAAGCGCTTGCGCTCGAAGGAGCCCTCCTCGCACTCGGCCATGCAGATGAGCACGGCGCACACCACTCCCCACACGGCGGTGGTGGTGCCGAGGATGCGGTGGATATTGTAGACCAGTTGATTGGTGCTGCCATCGACGGTGGGGAAATTGGC
>JAYUWZ010000829.1:0-6580 GCA_043753265.1 Verrucomicrobiaceae bacterium | reverse complement strand
GAGGAAATGGTAACCGCAGGCATCATCGAACCCCGCAGCGAAAATTACGAACAACGCCGAAAAACCGGCAAGCCATAGCACGTCGGCAATCTGGAGTGCGGGAGCTTGCTCCCGCTCTGGCTGGGGCAGCCGCGGCGGGCCGGTGGGATAGCTCTGCATTTTCCAGTCCAGTCATCCTTCGTCTCTTGCTCTCGTGGATAATGCAGGTTTGAGCGGTTCAAGGCGTAGCCATTTTGCCGTAGCGGCAGCCACAATAATAGCCGTGGCGTGAGCGAAGCGAACCCACGGAACAAGCAAAAAGAGCCGCGCCACGTAGTGGCGCAACTCGACTTCCCAAAGTCGCTATGATGGAGCCTCAAGCGATTTAAAGCCTACGGCACCACCCGCAAAACCCGATCATTATAGCTATCCGTGATGATCAAGCTGCCATCCGGCGCGATGGTCACCCCGTGCGGCCTGCTCAGTTCGCACGCGAGCGGGTCTCCGCCCACTCCCGCCTTGCCCTGCTTTCCCGTCCCCGCCACCCGCGTGATGTTCCCCGATTTCGGATCGTAGCGGCGGATGACATGATTCTCCGCATCGGCAATGAGCACTGTGCCATCGCGATCAATGCACAGATGCTTCGGCCCTTTCATCGTCGCCTGTAGCGCAGGTCCGCCATCGCCGGTATTCCCCGCTTTGCCCGTCCCTACGACCGTACGGATTTTCCCCCCAGCATCGACAAAGCGCAGCGCATTGCCCCCGCGCTCCAGGATGTAAAAGGAGCCATCCGCCGCAGCCACCACGCCCCTCGGATCCGAGAGCGGCGATTCCTTCGCATCACTCCCATCCACAGGCACGCCCCCTTTTCCATTCCCCGCGATCGATTCCACGATGCCGCTCGCAAGGGCGATGCGCCGGATGCGTTTATTTTCGATATCCGCCACATATAGGTGCTTGGCGTCGGGCGAGAGCGCGATTTGGATGATGGTGGTAAAGCTGGCGTCGATTGCCGGGCCGCCGTCACCCCCATAAGCCTTCTTCCCCGTGCCCGCGATGGTCGAAATGATGCCTGTTTTCGGATCGAGCTTTCGAATGCGATAGTTCCACGAATCCGAAAAATACGCCGTTCCATCCGGCGCAATCGCCAGGTTGTGAATGCCGTTGAACTGCGCCGCCTTCGCATCGCCGCCATCCCCGGAAAATCCCTTCACACCGGTCCCTGCGAGCAGCGTGAGCTTGCCCGCCTTGTCCACGCTGAGCACCCGGTTGCCGCTGACCATCTCGGCAATGAGCATCCTGCCATCAGGCAGGAATTCCACGCCAAATGGCTCGCGCAGTTTGCACTCCGTGGCAGGCGCGTCCGCCACCTGGGTGCCGCCACCAGCCACCAGTTCGATTTTTGCCGCGCAAGCGGCCACAGAAAGCGTGAGGAGAAAGAGGAATGCGCGCATCGCACCATCACAATGCATCCCCATGCCCGCAGGCAAGGGAAAGTAGGCGAGGTTTTCAACCTCGCGCGGGAGGGAATTGTGGGAGGCGCAGCGCAACTTCTGCCGGGTAATGTTAAAAACGCTTTCAACTTCGCTTGGCCCGGTATTCCCCACCAGTATCCAAAGCCACAGAGGCCGCCCCCTCCACCGTACCCGCGTTTCTACGTAATGGATATTCAGCTTTCTTCCCCATTGTCCTACCCTCTGGTTCCCGTCCACAGTGTGCGGGTGAAATCATTCCGCAAAGAGCTTTGGTTTGAGCTAAAGGTCCGGCGGGCGTTTGTAAACATCACGCCGCAGGTGGAGGCGGCCCTGCACGAAAGCGGCGTGCAGGAGGGGCTCTGCCTCGTAAACGCGATGCACATTTCCGCGAGCGTCTTCATCAACGACGACGAGCGCGGGCTCCACGCGGATTTCGAAAAATGGCTGGAGCGGCTCGCCCCCGAAAAACCGCACGACCAGTACCGCCACAACGACACGGGTGAGGACAATGCGGACGCACACTTGAAACGCTCGGTCATGGGTCGCGAGGTGGTCGTGGCGATCACTGCGGGGCGTCTGGATTTCGGCCCGTGGGAGCAGATTTTCTACGGCGAGTTCGACGGGATGCGCCGCAAGCGCGCGCTCGTGAAAATCATTGGCGCGTAATCCATGAATCCCCCTTCGCATCGTACTGGGAACTTTGGCCCGTGGGCGGGCGCGGCGCGCTACGCGCAATTGGAAACGCGCGTGCTTTCCGCAATCCGTCCGAATCTCACCGAACCGGAGTTCAACACGCTGGCGCTGGAAATCCATGCCTTCCAGTGCGAATGGAACCAGCACTACGCGAGGTGGTGCGCAGGGCTGCCGCGCGCCA
Organism: Verrucomicrobiaceae bacterium; assembly: GCA_043753265.1. GTDB lineage: Bacteria > Verrucomicrobiota > Verrucomicrobiia > Chthoniobacterales > Chthoniobacteraceae > SXWH01. The sequence goes on along the minus strand of JAYUWZ010000829.1, from coordinate 4,252 downwards.
GCCATTGGTCTGAGATCCCCGCCGTGCCGCAGGCGATGTTCAAGCGCTTCCGGCTCGCATGCTTTCCCACGGAACTCAGCGGGAAAATCTTTCGCACCAGCGGGACGACCGGCGAGACGCGTGGCGAGCATCACTTCCTGAACGCCAAACTCTACGATGCCTCGGTGCTCGCAGGCTGGCACCGGCTCGGGCTCCCCGCGGCGCATCCCGTGGTGCTGGTGCCCCGCGCCAAGCACGTGCCGGATTCCTCACTCGCACGCATGATGCGCAAGGTGGCGCGCGACATGTCCCCCATGGATGAACCCATGTGGCTCTGCGAGGCGGATGGACGCCTCGACGTGGGCACTCTCGATTCGCTGACCCACGCGGACTGGTGCCGCAAGCCCGTGGCGCTGCTCGGCACCGCGCTCGCATTCCTGAATTTTTTCGAGTGGCTCGAAAGCCCCCGGCTCCACCTCGCACCTGGCAGCTTTGCGATGGAGACTGGCGGCTTCAAGGGCAGCGGTCGCGATGTGGCCAAGACGGAGCTCTACGCCATGTTTCGCGAGCGCCTCGGGCTCGATCCGCGTAATGTCTGGAACGAATACGGCATGTGCGAACTGAGCTCCCAGTTTTACACGCACGGCATCGGCGCGCCGCACACGGGCGGCCCCTGGGTGCGGGCGATGGTAATTTCTCCCGAGACGGGCAAAGAAGTACCCGTCGGTGAACTCGGGGTGCTGCGCATTTTCGACCTCGCCAATCTCGGCAGCGTCCTCGCCGTGGAAACCGCCGACCTCGCAATCCGGCAGTCGAATGGCTTTGAACTGCTCGGAAGGAATCCCACCGCGGCCCCGCGCGGATGCTCCCGCGCAGCCGATGAGCGCATGCGCGCGTCGAGTTCGTCAAAAGCCGCCCGCCCTCCGGCAGCAATCGCCAGGCCCTTCCGCCCCGCGACGGATTTGCTCACCTTTGCCGGGCGCGCCGAGGCTGTCGCAAAGGCGGCGGCCCAGTTCGATTTCATCGGCCCCGTCACCACGGAATCCCTGGTCGCGCTTGCGACCGCCGAACTCGGCCACCCCGAGGCGCTTGACCGCTTTGTGCCTTATGGGAGCCACCAGAGCAGGGCGCTCGCGCCACGCACGATACTCCACATACTCAGCTCGAACACTCCCGCCGCAGCGATCCAGACGCTCATGCGCGGGCTGCTGCTCGGCTCGAAAAACCTGTGCAAGCTGCCCTCGCGCGGAATGAAGGCGATCAATCAATTCATCGCCGCGCTTCCCAGCGCCTTGCAGGACGCCATCGTCACCAGCGTTTTCTTTCCCGAGGACTGGCTGCCCAATGCCGATGCGATCGTCGTCTTTGGCAGCGACGAAACCGTGGAGCACTTCCGCGAGCATGCGCAGCCTTGGCAGCTCTTCGTCGCGCACGGCCACAAGCTCAGCCTCGGCATCGTGCTGGAGGATCCGGGCTACGAAAGCGTCGGAGCCGCCGCGAGGGATGTCGCGGTGTTCGACCAGCAGGGCTGCCTGTCGCCCCACGTGTTCTACATCCGCGAAAGCGCCACGCTCAGTGCAAAGGAATACGCCGTACGCCTCGCCGAGGCCATGCAGCAGTACGAGCTGAAGCATCCACGCGGCACGCTGATGGTCAGCGAGAGCAATAGCATCCGCGCCCTGCGTGAGGAGATCGCTTTTCGCGCCGCAAACGGCGAGGAGGTCGCCCTGCTCGCCAGCAAGGATACAGCATGGACCGTGGTAACGGATGCGACGCCGGGCTTTCCAAACACCCCCTTGAATCGCGTGGTCTTCGTAAAGGCGCTGCCCGCCGATTTCAGCGCGGAACTCTCCACCGTTGCACCCTTCCTCAGCACCTGCGGCATCTGGCCTGCCGGAGCCGAGGGCGCTGCATTCGCAATGGCCGCCGGCGCATCCCGCATCTGCCCCATCGGCGCCATGCAGCAGCCCCCGCTCACATGGCACCACGACGGCCAGCCCGTCCTCGCCCCACTGGTGCGATGGGTCGACTGGGAGGGCGGGGGAGCGACGTGAGACGTGGAGACGATGATGAGCGATGAGCGATGAGCGATAAGGGCGCTGCTAAAAGGGAGATGAAAGCGAAAAGGAGAGTCCGATCCTACGCCAGTTCTTGGAGTGCGGCAGCCCTCTGCCGCTTTGGATGGCGGGCGAAGGCGGAGGGGGCAGGAGTTGAAATCAAAACTAGCAAAGAAAACCACCCGCTTGAGCGTTGAACCTTTCCCGTTCCCGACTACACCTCCACGCGCATGAAATCTCTCCTGACTGCTCTCCTAGCACCCGCCATCGTGTTTGCCGCCGAGCCACCCCCGCATGAATTCAAGGGCGGCATCGAGCGTCTCGACCCCGCATTCGATGCGCTCGTGGCACCCGATGCCAAGGTGGAGAAACTCGCCGAGGGCTTCAACTGGAGCGAAGGGCCCACGTGGTACAAAGGCGCAGTGGTGTTTTCCGACGTGCCGGAAAACATCGTGTATCGCTGGGCGGAGGGCATGCAGAAGGCCGAGGTATTCATCAAGCCCAGCGGCATGACCACGCCCACCGAGGGCTTCCGCGAGCAGGGCAGCAACGGCCTCACCACCGATGCAAAAGGCACGCTCGTCCTCTGCCAGCACGGCGACCGCCGCATCGCGCGCTGGGCGGATGGAAAATTCACCACCATCGCCGATCGCTTCGACGGCAAAAAATTCAACAGCCCCAATGACCTCGTCCTGCGCAAGGCCAGTGGCGACTATTACTTCACCGACCCGCCATACGGCCTCGACAAGGGCGAAAAGTCGCCGCTCAAGGAACAGCCACACAACGGCGTCTATCGCACCACGGCGGACGGCAAGGTGACGCTGGTGACAAAAGACATCAACTGGCCCAACGGCATCGGCCTGTCTCCCGACGAAAAAATCCTCTACATCGCAGTGAGCGACGGAAAGAAGCCGCGCGTGGAGGCAGGCGACATCCAGCCCGACGGCAGCGTCACAAACTGGCGCGTGTTCTTCGACGCCACCACCGCCAGAAAGCCCGGCGACAAAGGCTCGTGCGACGGCATGAAAGTGGATGCGCAGGGCAACGTATGGACCACCGGCCCCGGCGGCGTGCTGGTCATTTCGCCGCAGGGCAAATTGCTGGGCCGCATCCTCACCGGCGAGGCCACGGGTAACTGCTGCTGGGGCGACGACGGCTCCACGCTCTACATCACCGCGGACATGTTTCTCGTGCGCGTGAAGACCAAGACAAAAGGCGCGGGCTGGTAGTTGTGGCATGCAGTTCGCTCCCTTTTCGCCCTCTCACTCATGAAGCTTCTCTGCCTCGCCCTGCTCCTCACCTGCTCCCTGCGCGCCGCGACAACCATTGAGGTGATCGCAAAATTTGCCGACGTGCCTGCGGGCACCGAAATCCCCGCGACTGCGGAGAAGCTCGACAGGCTCAAGGGCATCGACGTGCTGGTGGCACCCACGGTCACGACCACGCCTGGGCAAAGCGGCACCATCGAGGTCACGCAGGACTCCATGGTCCCCGGTGCCGCCGCTGTGCCGCTGGGGCTCACGCTTTCGATCACACCCACGCTGGGGGAAAAAACAATCCACTTCACCGGCCGCGCCACCGACCGTGCCACCCACGGCAAACGCAGCCAGGGCGGCGTGAACACGGTGGAATTCGCCACCCGCGAAATGTACTTCGAGGGCAGCGTGCCAAGCGGAGGTTCCGTCATCCTCCACAGCACGCCGGTGGCAGCCAAGGGCGAGAAAAACGTCACCAAATCACGCGAACTCGTCCTCTTCCTCACCCTCACCAAAAAGGTCACAGTAGTGCCTCCCATAAAGAACACCGGCACTACGACCATCAAAAAACCCGCCCCCCCCGCAAAGAAAACCACCCCCCCGGTCAAGAAGCCCGTGGTGAAAAAAAGCACCAAGCGGTAAGACACCACACTTCCCGCTTCGCCGGTGTTTTTCCTACCCTAACCCCTGTCATCTTGAGACCCATAACACGGGGCGTGATTGTTTGTGCGGAGATGAACCGTAACGTTCGATCTCGCACCAAGTACCGAATTCTCGGTGGCGCGAAGCGCCCTTTAAAAACGCGTCATCCCGAGAACCATAACAGGCGAGCGTGATTTTCTGTGCGGAGATGACGTGCTTGTGCTTGGTCGCTCGCAAATCCGCAGTTCCGGCACTATGGAAGGCATGCAGTTCCCCTGAGGGTATGCGAAAAGGAGCAATCCTGTTTAATCCTGAAAA
>JAYUWZ010000828.1:0-3064 GCA_043753265.1 Verrucomicrobiaceae bacterium | reverse complement strand
ATCCTCTCACGGCGAAGGACTATTACGCGATGTCGGGGTTCTTTTTCAGCAGCAGGATATTGGCCCGGTTTCAATCGAAGGGTGAGGGCGAGAAGCTTGCGCGGTGGCCACTGCTTTCGCGGGAGGAGCAGGAGCGAAGGGAGGTGGCGCGGAAGCGGATCGCGGATATCGACGCGGCGCTTTCCGGTGGCTTGCAGCCGCTCACGGAGGTAAAGCTGAATATCTTAAACAAGATGGGCCTGCACGGGTGGGCAACCAAGGGGGCGGACAATCCCTCGGTGGTCATCAACACGACGACTGCGGAACAGTCGTTCATCACCATCAAGCTGCCGGCACGGGCCATTGCGATGCATCCCGGGCCAAAGCTGGCGGTGAGCGCAGCTTGGAAGAGCCCGCTGACGGGCAAGGTGCGGGTGAGCGCGAAGCTGCGCGATGTGGATCCGAATTGCGGCAATGGCGTGGAGTGGGAGGTACGGCGCGCGGGCAAGAATATTGGCGGGGGCAAGATGGACAATGGGAGCGGCGCGGAACTAGCGGAGATGGAGGTGGAGGTAAGAAAGGATGAACTGGTGCAACTGATCATTCGTCCGCGCGGGGAGTATACGTGTGACTCGACGCAGACTGACTTTATCATCCGAGGCGAAGACGGAACGGTGTGGGACCTGCGCGACACGCTGGTGAGCGGGGCGCAGCAGGGGCACAATGGCGTGTGGTGGGTGTGCAGTGGTGAGGGCGCGCGCCTGGGCGAGAAGGGGTCGGCGGAGGCGGAGTTGCAGGAGGAAAAAAAGCGGCTGACGGCGGAGATGGCTGACGATCGATTTACACAAGGGCTGCAGGAAGGCGGCATCCCGGCGACGCCGTGGGAAGGGATACGCGATGCGAAGATTCATCTGCGCGGGCGGTATGATCGCCTTGGCGAAGTCGTGCCCCGTGGATTCCCCGCGCTGCTCGCCCCCGAGCCGCCAAAGATTGCCGCGGGCAGTGGACGGCTCGAATTGGCAAAGTGGGTGGCGAGCCCGAAGAATCCCCTCACAGCGCGGGTGATGGTGAACCGGATCTGGCAGCATCACTTTGGCGAGGGGCTGGTACGAACGGAGAATAACTTTGGGAAACTGGGAACGCCGCCGTCGCATCCGGAATTGCTGGACTGGCTGGCCTCGGAGTTCGTGAAGAGCGGCTGGAGCATCAAGCACGTGCAGCGACTCATCGTGACGAGCGCGGCTTACCAGCGGGGCAGCGGAATGACGAATGACGAATTCCGAATGACGAGTGTGAAGGACTCCGAGAATTTGCTGCTTTCGCATTTTCCGAGGCGGCGGCTCACGGCGGAGCAGTTGCGCGATGCGATGCTCGCGGTGACGGGCGAGCTCGATGTGACGACTGGGGGGAAGAGCACGCGCGATCTGAATGCGCCGAGGAGGACGCTTTATATCACGACGATTCGGAGCAATCGCTCGGACTTCAAGGCGCTGTTTGACGGGGCGGATTCAAACGGCGTGGTGGAGCAGCGGACGGAATCGACCGTGGCCCCGCAGGCGCTGTGGCTCATGAACCATCCTTTTGTTGTGGCTCGGGCGAAGGCGCTATCGGCCAAGGTTGCGGCGCTGCCAGGGGATCGCGACGCCAGGGTGAGTTGGCTGCACGAGCAGCTATTTGGAGCAGTGGCTTCGCCGCAGGATTGCGCGCTCGCGGCGCGTGCGGTGGGAGAGGGGAAGACAGCGGATGAGTGGGAATCTTTCTGCCAGGTGCTGCTTTGCGCGAACCAATTTACCTATGTGGACTGACCCGCTCTCCCGCCGCCAGATGCTCTCGCGATTTGCCAATGGCTTTGGCATGCTGGGGCTTGCCTCGGTGCTCTCCAGCAGCGCGACAGCGGTGTCGCCGCTCGCAGTGCGCCAGCCTCTATTTGTGCCGAAGGCGAAACGCGTGATATTCCTCTTCATGTCGGGCGGACCGTCGCACGTGGATTTGTTCGATCCCAAGCCGAAGCTCGGCGAGCTGAACGGCAAGCCGCTGCCTTTTGAAAAACCGAAGCTGGAGCGGACGAAGACCGGGAATCTTTACGGGTCACCTTACAAGTTTAAGAAATACGGGCAGAGCGGGACGGACGTGAGCGAGCTTTTCCCGCACGTGTCGCAATGTGTGGATGACCTGTGCGTGATTCGCTCGATGGTGGCCGACAACATCAATCACAACGGCGCGTGCCTTCAAATGAACACCGGAGAGCAGGCCTTCTCGCGTCCGAGCCTGGGCTCGTGGCTGCTGTATGGGCTGGGCTCGGAGAACCAGAATTTGCCAGGCTTTGTGGTGCTCTCACCCGCGCAGCCCGCGCAGGGTGCGCCGCTATGGGGGAGTTCGTTTTTACCGGCTTCGTTTCAGGGGACGCTGGTAAACGATTTGAAGAAGCCGATCGCGAACCTCGGCAATGTGCGCTTTTCCTCGGAGCAGCAACGTCAGCAGCTTGAGTGGATGCGTGAGATGAATGAGCGGCACGCGGCGCAGCGCGCGGAGGACTCGCGGCTGAATGCGCGCATTGAGTCGTTCGAGCTCGCATTTCGAATGCAGCGGGAGGCCCCCGAGGCGTTTGACGTGCAACTGGAGACTGAGGCGACGCGCAAGCTCTACGGTCTTGATAAGCCGGTGACAGAGATTTTTGGAAAGCAGTGTCTCATGGCGCGGAGACTCGTGGAGCGTGGAGTGCGGATGGTGCAGGTGTACCACACGCAGACCTCGAAGCGATCGAGCTGCCAGCTTTGGGATCAGCATGGGAATCTGACGGTGGAACTGCCGAACAATTGCGCAGCTACGGACAAGCCGATTGCCGGGCTGCTGCGCGATCTGAAGTCACGCGGACTGCTCGACGATACGCTGGTGGTGTGGGGCGGGGAGTTTGGCCGCACGCCGACGGCAGAGGGCGGCAATGGACGCGAGCATCATCCCTTTGGCTTTACGATGTGGATGGCCGGTGGCGGGGTGCGCGGCGGCATGACGTATGGCGCAACGGATGAATTCGGATGGCACGCGGTGAAGGACAAGGTGCACGTGCACGACCTGCACGCGACCA
>JAYUWZ010000827.1:0-6583 GCA_043753265.1 Verrucomicrobiaceae bacterium | reverse complement strand
GGAAAGCCGGATTTCGATGGCGCGGATTCCTTGCGGTACGACACGTCGCTGCCGGTCGTATTCTATTTGTGGCCGGGGGCTCCTTGGGACGACACGCTGTTTGTTTTTGAGGATGGGAAGGTGGAGTATTCCAGCATCGGACAGCTTCCTTGAGGCTTGGGTACAAGAGCTCATAGGACGTATAGGAACGTATAGGACCTATGCGTAGTGGGCGGATTGCTGCGGCTGGTGCTTCGCACACAGACCGCGCTCCGTCGCGCTTCGCGGCGCCCTACTTCTTTCGCAGGAAGGCCACCTCGGTGGCACCGTAGCGTTTTTGGCGGAGGCATTCCCAGGTTTCCCCGAGGGGGAGTTGCTCGCCGGGGAGGTGCTCGAGGACGAAGATGCCGCCGGAGGTGAGGGCGGCTTGCAGGCCGGTGCTGCCCAGGAGCTCGGGGGTGAAGTCGCGGTCGCCGTCGCGCTTGGCGTACGGCGGGTCGGCGAAGATGAGCTCGAAGGATGCCGGGACCGCGCGGGCGACCCACTTGATGGCATCGGCGGGAATGACCTCGCCACCGGTGACCTTGGTTTTTGCGATGTTGTCGCGGATGCAGGCGCAGGCGCGGCGGTCGCTCTCCACGAAGACGCAGGATGCCGCGCCGCGGCTGAGGGCCTCGATGCCGAGACTGCCGGCACCGGCGAAAAGGTCGAGCACGCGGGTGCCGTCGATGGATTCCGCGAGGCTGCTGAAGATGGCGTTTTTCACCATGTCCATGGTGGGCCGGAGATCGGGGCCCTTGGGGACTTTGAGCGGGACGCCGCCCGCGGAACCGCTCACCACCCTCATGGCTCTTTCCGCCCTCCGGGTGCGGCAGGTTTGAAGTCTTCCCGCTCGTCGCGCTCGGCCTTGATGCCGTTGATGATGTCGAGGCCCAGCTTGATTTTTTGCTCGGTGCGGTCGGTGGTGCCGGTGAGTTTTTCCATCAAATTTTGTTTGGGCTTTTCCAGCGAGCCGGTGAGGAGGAAAGGTACGGAGCGCATGTTGTTGGCGTCGGCGGGGCCAAATTGCGTCTCGATGTTGGGGCGCTTGGTGAGGAAGGTTTTGTCGGCCAGGAAATTCGCCTTGAGGTCGAGCTTCGTGCCGTCGAGCCGCGACTGGCCGGTGGCGGTCATGGCGAGGGGCGGTGAGTTGAAGGTGAGCGATTTGATGAAAACGCGGTCGCCGCCGATTTGCATCTCACCCTTCATCTCGTCGATCTGGAAGGCCTCGAGATCGATGTCCTCCTGCTGCACGACTTCGCCGAGCTGGTTGATCCAGTCGATGCCGCGGCTGCTGCCGTTGCGCAGGGTGAAGGTGGTTTTGCCGGTGAAGGATTTCTTGTTGTTGCCGATGCCCCTGAGCTCCAGCGTGCCGCTCACGATGCCATCGAGATCCGGCGGCGGGGCGTCGGCATCCATGGCGGCGCGGGAGACATCCACCCCTTCCAGCATGAGCTTCAGGCTGAAGGGAGGGCCAGGTTGTTCGGCCTTGTTGGCGAAGCCGCCGGTGACCGCGCCGCCGCCCATCTGGGCAGTGAGCTTTTCAACGACGATGCCCTTTTCCGAGTAGCTCACATTGGCCTTCATCTCGGTGGCGGCAATGTTGCCGTGCCAGACAAATCGGCCGATAGACACGAAGCCTGCCACGTTGTCATCGCGCACGTCGCTCACCAGGGAGCCGATGCTCAGGGCCGTGAGGAATGGCTTGCCGTCGTGGCTGAGTAATTCGGCACTGCCATTGGAAATCTTGATCCTGCCTACTCGAACGTCGGAGTTCTTCCTGGGCTTCGGGGTGGCCTCGGCTGTTTTGGTTTCGCTGTCGTCCTTGGGCTTCGCGGCCTTCTTGGCCTTCTTCTTTGCGTCCAACTCCGCCTGGAGGTCGGGTGGGAGGTCGGGCAGCTTCCATTCCCCATTGGGTCGCTGGACGAGGAAGAAGCGCGGGGAGTTCACCTGGATTTCGTTGAAAACGACCTTGCCGCGCGCCAGTGCGAGGAGGTCGTTCTTTGCGTTGAAGGAGGTGGCCTCGAAAAAATTGTGGCCGCGATCCGGCACGGTGACCCCCTGTGCGCTGAGCCCGCCGAAGACGGAGATGCTGAGGGTCTTGAACTTGAGCGGCATCTTCAGGGCGAGGCTCAATTCGCGCTCCACCTGTGCGTGCAGCTCAGGGGATTTCAGCCAGCGGTTCAGCAGCCACACGCCTCCGAAAAGCACAACGAGCAACACCCCAAGGGTGATGAGCAGGATTTTCGAGATGCGCCGGAATGCGCGTGAGGACAATATGGACACTGATTGAATGGTGACTGCGGTTGTATTGGACTGAACTTGGTGGCAGATGGATGTTTTATCCACGCACAATGTTCAATCATACGCTACTATTGCCCCTTCTACCAGCCTGCGTCCAACTCCTGTGAATAAAATTGCAATTATCGTGAACCCGAGCGCCCACGGCGAGCGCGCGCAGTTGATGGTGGATGATTTGGCGCGGATTGCGCCGGAGGCCAGCATTCGCTTCACAGACGGGCCTGGCAGCGCGCAAACACTTGCGGCAGAGGCGGTTTCCGAGGGGTTTCAGACGGTGGTGGCGGCGGGGGGCGATGGGACGGTAAACGAGGTGGCGAATGGTCTGGCTGGGAGCGGGGTGGCCATAGGGGTGCTGCCTTTTGGCACGATGAATGTCTTTGCGAAGGAACATGGAATCCCCGAGGGAATGGCGGCGGCATGGTCGGTCATCCGGAGCGGAAACGTGCGGGAGATCGATCTCCCTTCCGCCAACGACCAGCATTTCGTGCAACTCGCGGGTGCGGGATTCGACGCGCAGGTGGTGGAGGAGACGACTTGGGAAAAGAAGCGCCGGCTGGGACCGCTGAGCTACATCCTGAGCGCAGCGCAGGTCGCGTGGCGCACGCCTCCGGGGCTGGTGATCGAGTCGGCCGGGGTGGTGCATCACGGGGCGTGTGTGCTGGTGGGGAATGGACGCTTTTATGGGGCGCGGCTCACCGTTTTCCCCGATGCGCAGTATGATGACGGGCTGCTGGATGTTTTGGTTTTCAAGAATGTGAGCTATTTCGACATTGCGCGGTATCTCGGCGGGATCCTGGTGGGGAATCATGTGGAATTGCCGGACGTGGCTTATTTCCAGGCGCCGGAAGTGCGGGTGAGCAGCGACCAGGATGTGCCGGTGGAGGTGGATGGGGAACTGAGCGGGCGGCTGCCGGTGACTTTTCGCATAGCGGGCCGGTTGCGGGTGTGTGTGCCGGGTTGAGGGCGACGTGAGAGGTGGAGAAGTGGAGAGGTGAGACGTCGCAAGCGTGGCTTGAATCCGTGGACTGGAATGGAGGCGTCGTTTCTACTTCTCACTTCTCTACGTCTCACGTCGAATAAACAGGGAGTTCACTCACTAACCCCTTGCGCGCGGAGGCAGAAAGTGAGTAACGTGGCGCACCATGAGTCTCCCAAGACGCCAGACGCCGCGGTTCACGCGGGTGTGGTCGTATCAACGACCGACGGGCGTGCTATTACTCATTTCCATGCTGGCTGGCTGGGGCGCCGCGCAGGGCACTTTGTGGTTGATGGGGGTTTCGGCGATGCGCGATGGGCTGGTGCTGGATGCCACGGGGTTGGGGGCCGGTGAATACTGGCGGTTTGCGAGCTATCAACTCATCCACACGAATGTCTTCCATTGGTTCGGGACGCTTGCACTGCTGCTCCTCGCGGGGCGGGACGTGGAGCCGATTATCGGGCGCCGCCATGTGCTGCTCATGTGTCTCGTGGCCAATCTCGCGGGCGGTGCGGTGAGCTGGTCGATTGCGCCGGAGACGGGCGTGTTTGGATCGATGGCCGCTGCGGCTGCGCTGGCCACCGCGTATGCGACCATCCTTCCGGAGTTGGAGTTTCGCGTGCGGTTATTTTGGATTTTCCCCGTGTGCTACCGCACGCGCCATGCAGTGTGGCTGATGCTGGCGATTGCCGGGGGATGCATCGCGCTGGGCATTGCGGGCAGCGTGGGCCCCGCGGGCATTTTTGCGGGCGCGCTCATTGGCTGGCTCTGGGCACGCATCCTGGGCTTTGGGAGGCTGCTATGGTTTCAACGCGCGGCGAGCGAGCGGGAGGCGCTGGAGCGGCGGCGGGATCGCATGACCTCCGAGGAATTCATCAGCGCGGAGATCGATCCCATTTTGGAAAAAATCGGACGGGAGGGGATGCGGAGTCTCACACGTTCGGAGCGTAAATTACTCGAGCGGGCGAAGGAGAAGCTAGGCACCTAGAGTATTGGCGTGTGCTAGGCGAAAATAAGTAGTTAGTCACAATTTCGGCTCGACTGGGGCGCTGGGATTACTTTAATGTGAACGCTTATTTATGCCAAATATCCCGCTCCCAACCATCAACAGCGACGGCAGCTACACCACCCCCAAGGCAGGCATGCAAATCGATGCCGATGGGGCCAATGGACAAACGGGCGGCGTGCCCGTGTATGCCCCGAGGGGCTACACTCCGGCGCCGCTCGACTTCCTCGCCAATGCGGGCGGGCCGGGCAACTGGTTTGGCGTGGTGACGGATACCGGGGAAAGCGATGGCACGCCTATAAAACAAAAGCCGGGTGCGCCGGCGCCGGGAGCTTACGTGAGTGCGACGAGCTATCGCTGGCCCACCTTTTCCCGCATCGATCCGCTGGCCTATGTGGATGCCGCGAGCGTGCCCTACATCGTGCTGCCTTCGCACTGGCGGAAGCTCGCGGTCGGCGTAGTGCTCGGGTGCAAGGCGACCATCGAGGACACCAAGACGGGGAAGATTCTGGATGCCGCGGGAGTGCTCGATTTTGGCCCGAGGGCAAAGCTCGGCGAAGCCTCCATCGCCTGCGCGAAATTCTTTGGCGTGCCGCCCAGCCCGAAGGACGGCGGCACCAGCGAGAAGCGTTTCATCTACCGCTTTTTCCCCGGAGTTGCCGCGGTGATCAACGGCGTGACGTATCAGCTCCAGCCGATGTAGGGTCGGAGCCAAGGCAGAGGGCGCATCTGCGAGGATGGGAATTGCGCATAGGGGTCGAAAATAGAAACGCCCCGGCAAGAACGGCACACGTATTACAGCGGTGCCCAATCCATCCCATTCATCCAGCCACACCACCGTGTGGGTGCTGGGCGACCAGCTTTCCATGCAGCACGCGGCGCTCGTCCAACTCGCGCGTGAGCACAGTATTGCTGGCGAACCACGGTCTCCTCTCGCGTCGCGCAACGCCACCGTCCTCATGGTGGAGTCCAAGGCGCGCGGCAACGTGCTGCGGTATCACCAGCAAAAGCTCGTGCTCATCTGCTCGGCCATGCGGCACTTTGCCGGGGAGCTGCGCGACGCGGGCTGGAGCGTGGACTACGTGCACCTGGAAGAAGGCCTCACGTTCGAATCCGCCGCGCGCCGCCACGTGGAAAAATTTCACACCCAGCGGATCCTTCTCGCGGAGCCCAATTCCTTTCTCGAGCGCAGCGCCCTCGAAAAGCTCGGACGCAAACTGAAAGTCGAAACTGAGTTCCTCCCCTCCACCCAGTTTTTGTGCGGGCGCGAGGAGTTCACCGCATGGGCGGGAGACAAGCCCCGCCTGCTCATGGAGCGGCACTACGAGCGCATGCGGCGGCAGACCGGCTGGCTCATGCGCGACGGCAAGCCCGAGGGCGGCGCATGGAATTTCGACCACGACAATCGCGCGACTTTCAAGGACTGGAAAAAGGCAGGCTCGCCCGCGTGCGACATTCCGAAGGCGGACCCCGACCCCCTCACGCGCGAAGTGATCGCCATGGTCGAGCGCGAGTTTCCAGAAAACCCCGGGCAGGCAGCCGGGTTCTGGTTGCCCGTCGATCGCGCCGGCGCGCTCCGATGGCTCCAGGCCTTCGTTGCAGAGCGCCTGCCACACTTTGGCAAGTTTGAAGACATGATGAGCACCCGCGAGCCCGTGCTCTTTCATTCGCTGCTTTCGCCCCTGCTCAATATCGGGCTGCTCACTCCCGCCGAGTGCGTCGAGGCGGCGCTGCATGCGTACCAGAAGGGCAAGGCCCCGCTCAACTCCGTGGAGGGATTCATCCGCCAAATCATAGGCTGGCGCGAATTCATCCACGGCGTGTACTGGCTCCGCGGCCCGGAGTACAAAACCCTCAATGCCCTCGACGCCACGCGCCCGCTGCCAGCGTGGCTTTATACCGGCGACGTGCCCATGAATTGCCTGCGCACCGTGTTGCAGCAGGTCATCGCCACGGGCTGGAATCATCACATTCAGCGGCTCATGATTCTCGGAAATTTCTTCCTGCTCGCAGGCATCCGCCCGCAGGAGGCGCTGCGCTGGTTCATGGAGATGTATGTCGATGCGTTCGATTGGGTCATGGCCGCCAATGTCATCGGCATGGTCTGCCACGCCGACGGTGGTTTCATGGCCACCAAGCCCTACGCCGGCGGCGGTGCCTACATCCACCGCATGAGCGACTACTGCAAAGGCTGCCGCTTCAGCCCGGAAATCAAGACCGGCCCCGACGCCTGCCCCTACAACTATCTCTACTGGAATTTCTTCGACACCCACTCTGCGCGC
>JAYUWZ010000826.1:0-3068 GCA_043753265.1 Verrucomicrobiaceae bacterium | reverse complement strand
CGAATCCGCCGAGTGGCACGTTTTCACCGGCATTCGGGACATTGATGGTCACTGTGCCGCCCGACATGAAGATGGGATTGGAGGGAAGGCCAAAGCCGTTGTTCACGATCGTGTTCAGCGTGCCGGTGTTCACGTAGGTGCCGCCGGTGTAATTGCCAGGGCCATTGAGCGACAGGACTGCCGTGCCGATCTTCACCACGGCAACCGGCTGCGTCCCATTGTCCGCCACGGCGGCGGTGAAGGCGATGTTCAGGTTGCCGCCAATGAACAACTCCGCAGTGTTTACCCCCGGCGTCGCGGGCCCCGCCGTGACGGAACCGCTGCCGATGATGTTCACCCCGGAAGTGGTGGCCGCCACTGCGATGATGCCACCGTTTTCGATGCGAAGCTGGTTCGCACCCACGTCGATGTTGCGGATGCGCCCGGTGCCGCCCGGTTCGAACTTGATGGCGTCCAACGAGCGGTTTGCAGTCAGTGTGGTGACGGTGGTGGTATTGTCCGCGGCGACAGTGAGGCGCGAAACAATCGAGTCGGTCCAGGCTGTTTCGACCGTGTTGTCCACATACGGCACGGCAAAAGTGGCGGTATTGCTTCCGGGGTTGCGCGAATCCCGCACACCCAGCGGCACGCCCCCGTCGAGCGTCGTTCCGTCGTACTGGATGAAGTCGAGACTGTTGTTTCCGATGAATCCCGGAATGGTGTTGGTGGTTCCGGTGACATCCGGCTGGCCGGGAATGAGAATGCGCGAGGAGACGCGTGTATTTCCGAAAGTGCCCGCACCAACGGTGCCCACCCCCAGATCCGGGCTCTGGAACTGCACCACTGCGCCAAGTGCGCGGGTGAAGCCGTTCAGCGTGAGCGCGGTGACATTGGTCTCGCTCGTCGGGTTGTAGACAATCTGCGTGGTGCCTGCGACCGCCGAGACGGTGCCGATCGTCTCCTGGCCAGTGATGCGCAGCACACCGCCCGCGAGGGTGATCGATGCGGTATCGTTCAAGCGGTTGGTGTTCACGGCCTCGCTGCTGTCGAGCCGCAGTTCGCCGCCGCGCAGTTCCACGCTGCTCGTGTTGGGCAGCGCGCCATTCGCACCCTGGAGAATGAGGAAGCCGGCATGCACAACAGTGGGGCCGGTGTGGTTCGACGGACCGCGAAGGACGATGGAGGCGGTGCCGCGTTTTTCCAGCGTGGTGGCGCCATTGGCAAAGTTGAGGCCGTTGTCGAAGAGCACCCCCGCGCCGCCTGTCGCAGTGAGGATGTTGTCGCCATTCACGGTGGCGGTTCCCGTGACACGCGTGGTGTAGGCATTGCCACCCGCGAAGGTGACGAATTTGCCCGTGCCGTTCATCGTGAGGTTGTTGATGCCGAGGTACTGGCTGCCGCCGCCGGCGTAGTTCACCAGGCGGTCGGAGTTGATTTCCGAGTGGTCATTTGTCACCAGGTTCGCGCGGTAATCGCCATTCTCATAGTGCCGCAGGAGGATGCGCGAATTGACGCCGAGAAGATTGACCGTCACGTCGCCGGTGTTGACGCCAATGGAGCCGGGCAGACGCACCTCCAGGGCCGCGTTGGTGCCCAGGTTTACGGTGCCGGTGAAGTCGTTGGATCCACTCTGGAGATAGAGTGGCGCGCCGCTGTTGTTGCCCACTACATTGAGCGTCACGCCGGTTCCGTAGACGCGGTTGGTGAAGGAAACCTGGCGCTCCTGGTTTGGTACGTCGCGTTCAAACAAGCCCACGGTGTTCGTGCCAATGAGCTGAATCTGGCCCGTATAGGCGCGGTTGCCGCCGACTGCAAAAAGCTCGACGCCTCCTTCCGCCACAAGATTGTTGGGCAGGCCATTCAGGCCCAGGGCGAAGCCGGTGTTGTTGATGAGGGTCGTTCCCTGCTTCAGGGTGATGGTCTGCTCCTGGCGGCCGCCGAGACTCGCTGTGTGGCCGAGAGTGAGCACGCCGCGATCCACTGTCACATTGCCGCGGAATGCGGTGTGCGTGGGAGTGCCGCCGCTCAGCGCGTAACGGCCGCCGCCGGTGAAGGTCAGGTCGCCGCTACCCGAGAGCTGGCCGTTGTCATTGATGGTCAGGGTACCGTACTGACTGCGCAATGTTCCGCCTGCCGCGCCCACCACGATCTGCATTTGCTGGCCGGCCACCACATTCAAGTCGTAGTCACCGAGAACGCTGAACGTGCCATCGCTGAGCAAGATGTTGCGCTGCCCGATCTGTGAGCCCAGGGCGGCCGGATGCGCGGCGCCCAATCCCACAATTGCGAGCGTGCCGCCGTTGACGTGAATCGAGCCGCTAAACCCGCTCGTGCCGCCGAGGAACAGAGTGCCGCTGCCGTTCTTTGTGAGTGCGCCGCCTCCAAATCCAATCAATTGCGCGCCGATGTCCAGCGAACGCCCGGCAGGGGTGTGGATGATTAGTTCACTGGTGGCATCGAGCCCGGAGAGTGTCCCGAAGCCCACGATGGCCGTGTAGGAGGCGGAGCTGTCCGCAATCAAACCGCCCGCTGTGAGGATCAGTCCGTTGCTCCCCAACGCGAGGCCCTGACCACCGGCAATCTTCAGGGTGTTGGTCGTCACCGACGCCGCCTGGACCTGCGAATTGGTCAGGCGGCTGTTATCGGTGTTGAAGCTAGAATCTGCGGCGAGCGTGGTGTAGGCGTTAAAGGCAACCAGATCGTTGGCGCTCACGGTTGCCCAGTCGGAGCCCACCGTGGCATAGCCGCCGATGATCCCGTCGGTGGTGACGGTGCTGGTTTCAATCTGTCCGCCTGCTCCCGGGGCAAAGTTTACGGTAGCGCCCTGGTTGCGGCTGATGGTACCGATATCCAGCGTGGCTCCGCTCACGCTGCCCGTGATGGCCACTGTTCCGCCGCCGGCATTTACATTGAGCCCGCTGACAATCTGCGTGGTCGCGGCGGTGGGATGTCCCACGACAGTGACGTTGCCGCCCTCGAGATTGATGGTTTCGCCCGCGTTCAGCTTGCTATTATTCTGGGTGGCGTAGTTGAGCACGAGCGTGCCCCCGGAAACCGCGGTCGCTCCAAACAACGCGTTGGCACCGGAG
>JAYUWZ010000825.1:0-3069 GCA_043753265.1 Verrucomicrobiaceae bacterium | reverse complement strand
CATCATTTATTGGGGTTATTTTTTGTTGTTCGAGGTATTGCGCGGCGGGCAGACCCCGGGGAAGAAGTCTCTCGGTTTGAGGGTGGTGCGCACTTCCGGTGCCCGGGTGGGGTGGGGTGCTTCTTTTTTGCGAAACCTCGTCCGGTTTGCCGATATGATGCCGATCGTCCCTCAATTTGGGCTGGTCGGCTTTTACCTCTTCGGCATCGCCTGCTGTCTGGCGACCCGGCGATTCCAGCGCCTGGGCGATTTGGTGGCGGATACCGTGGTGATCTACGACCGCCGCGATCCACGCGAGGATGCGGCAAAGCTCCGCAATCCCGTTTCGCCGCAGGCGCCGCCCTTTGTGCTTTCGCGCGAGGAGCAGCAGGCATTCATGCAGTTTTTGGAGCGGGCATCCCTCTGGTCGGATTCTCGCAAGGAGGAAATGATTGAGCCGTTGCAGGAACCCCTTGGCGCAAACCGGCGCGATGGTGTAGTCCGCGCGCTGAGTATCGGAGCCTGGGTGCGCGACTCATGAAAAAGGCCACCTTCGAGGAGAACAACGAGGCGCAATGGCGCGAACTGGAGGCCACACTTGCCGCCCTCGAGCGCAAGCAGCCTGTGCAGGATGCGCATCGCGTGCCGCACAAATTCCGCCAGATTTGCGGCGACCTCGCGCTCGCGCAGCACCGCATGTACGGTCGCAAGCTGTGCGATCGGCTGAACGCGCTCGTGATTGGCGTTTACCAGCAATTGCAACGGGCCATGACCCGCGGGAGCAGTTCCTTTGTGCGCTTTTTTGCGTCGACCTTTCCGAGTGCGGTGCGAGCCGATGCAGGCCTGGTCTGGCTCAGCATCTCGTTGTTTTTCGTGCCGTTTGCGGCATTCATCCTCGCGGCCTATTTCGAGCCCAAGTGGATCTACGCGTTGCTGCCTCCCGAGGCCCGGCAGCAGATGGATAGCATGTATGGCTCCGAGACCACGCAGGAGTATGTGCGGGAGCACTTCGGCTCGAACTTCTCGATGTTTGGTTTCTACATCATGAACAACGTGAGCATCCACTTCCGCATTTTTGCGGGAGGGGTGTTGTTTGGCATCGGGGCAGCCTGGGCCATCGGGTACCAGGGCGTGTTCCTTGGGGCGATGTTTGGCTATGTGCATCACGCGGGAAATCTCGAACGGCTATATACTTTTTGCGCAAGCCACTCGTCGTTGGAACTCTTTGGGCTGATCCTCGGAGGGGCCGCGGGAATGCGGCTTGGCCTCGCTCTTGTCTCGCCGGGACGCCTGACCCGGCTCGCCGCCATGCGCGAGGCGGGGAAGCGTGCCCTTCCCATTCTTGTGGGCAGTACGACCATGGTCGCCTCGGCGGCCATCGTCGAGGCGTTCTGGTCCCCATCCAGCGCGGCCGCATGGATGAAGTACACCGTGGGCATCGGTGGTTGGGTGATGTTCGCCATTTACTTTTTGTTTGCGGGAAGGAGAACCCATGCGGCTTGAGGATGTAAGCGCCCAGCTCCGTCCACGAGCCCCATGGGAATCGGTGGATCTTGGATTTGCCATGGTGCGCCGCCATTTCCGCCTCCTGCTCGCGGCGTGGAGCCTCACGGTGGTGCCGCTGTGGATCCTTCTGCTGGTGCTTTCCAACTGGATCCCACTCGGGTGGGTGCTGCTCATCATCTGGTGGCTGAAACCCATCTACGACCGCGTCCCGCTCTTCATTCTCAGCCGCTCGCTTTTTGGGGCGACACCGAAGCTCCGCGATGTGCTCAAGGCCTGGCCCGCCATGCTTTACCGGAACTTTTTCCGTATCATGCTTCTGCGCGTGCCGTGGATCATTGCCGCACCGCGATTCTCCTGGGCTCGCACGCTATTGCTTCCCGTGATTGATCTCGAGCAGCAGAAGGGCAGGGGATTTAGTGAGCGACAGAAAGTGTTGCTCGCCCAGGCTGGCGGCACCGCCACCAGTCTCGTGATGTTTTGCGCGATGTATGAAACGCTGCTCACGTTTGGGCTGCTCACCCTCGTTGCATCCATGCTCGCCGACCCGCTCGGCGCTACGCAGTTTGGCGAAGTCTTCCTCGATGGCGCATTCCGCAAGGGCGAGTTGTCCGGCTGGCTCGAGTGGAGCTTCATCGGCGGCTATCTTGCCGCCATGACGATGGTGGAACTCTTTTTTGTCGGAGGCGGTTTCGGACTTTACCTGAACTGCCGCACACACCTCGAAGGCTGGGATGTGGAAATCGTCTTTCGGCGCCTCGCTCAGCGCCTCACCCACGCCGCCGGGATTGTCCTCGTGGGAGCGCTGCTTTTCCTGGGAAGCCCCGCGCATGCCGCGCTGGAAAAAGCGGATAAAACGGAAAAAGCGGAAAAAGCGGAAAAAGCGGACAAGGCTGACGACCCTGCGAAGGACACGATCGAGCGTGTGATGGCGCACGAGGATTTCAAGGTTCACAAACAGATCATCAAGGAGCCTGTGGACACCTTTAGTTCATCGGGTACGGGAGGCGGCGGGTTTTCCGCAATTGCCGGCCTTGGCCAGGTGCTCTTTTACGGATTCCTCGCATTTGGCATCGGGTGGCTCATCTGGATTATCTACAAAAATCGCGACATGTTTGCCCGCGGTGCCCCGGTCAATGTCGCAAAGCCATCCGCTCCCCGCACGCTCATGGGGATGGACATCAGCCCCGATTCGCTGCCTGACGATATCGCGGGTGCGGCGCGGCAACGCTGGCTGGCCGGCGACGCACGAGGCGCACTGAGTCTGCTCTATCGCGGCTCTCTGGTCTGGCTCGTGCACGTGGCCCGGCTTTCCATCCGGGAGAGCGATACCGAGGGCGACTGCCTGCGCCATTCCAGCACCCTGCCCGAGCCCGTGCGTCGCGATTACTTTTCCATGCTTACCGGTGAATGGGTGGACGCCGCCTATGCCGAGCGGTTGCCCGGGCAGGATCGCATGGAGACGCTCCTGCAAAGCTGGCCGTTTGCGAATTCGGCGGAAAGGAGGGCGCGATGAACCTGCGCATGTTCCTCACTGGATTGGCCGCGCTCCTTTGCGTTTTCCTCGCGGGGTGCAAATACAAGGAA
>JAYUWZ010000824.1:0-6593 GCA_043753265.1 Verrucomicrobiaceae bacterium | reverse complement strand
CTCGATCTATGGCGGAAAGATCATCCGCACCCCGAACATGGAAAAGGTCGCGCGGGACGGCATGACTTTCAGCCATGCCTTTGTCACCCCCCCTTCCTGCGCCCCGAGTCGCGCAGCATTGCTCACAGGCTTGAGCAACGTCCGCAACGGCGCGATGTATAACCACGAAAAGCCGTTTCCACGGGTGAAGAAGTGGCCTGCCTATTTTCAAGAACAAGGCTACGAGGTGGTGTCCATCGGCAAAACGGCGCACTACGCGCAGGTGAAGGACTATGGCTTCGATTATTGCAGCCACTTCAAATACCATGAAGATGACTGCGTGGCGGCAGCGGTGGAATGGATCGGCCGGCGCAGTTCCACCAAACCGCTTTGCTTGATTGTCGGAACGAACTGGCCGCACGTGCCGTGGCCCAAGGAGAGCGAGTACACCAAAGAAGCGATGATACTGCCGCCGACTCAGGTGGACACCGATGAGACACGGGCGGCACGCACACGATATGCGCAGGCCGTGGCCAATGCGGACCGGGACCTGGGATTGGTCTATCACGCGGCGCGGGGAAAATTTGGCGACGATCTTTTTTTCCTCTTCACCGCCGACCACGGAGCGCAGTGGCCGTTTGGAAAATGGACCTGCTACGATGCCGGCATCCGCACGCCCATGGTGGCCGTGTGGCCCGGCAAGATTGCAAAGGAATCGCGCACGGGAGCAATGGTGAGCTGGATGGACATCCTGCCCACCTGTCTCGACGTGAGCGGCGCCAAACCTGCGAGCGGGCTGGATGGGGGCTCATTTCTCCCGGTCCTCCGTGGAGAGAAGAACGAGCAGCGCAGTCTTATTTTTACCACGCATAGTGGTGATGGGAAAATGAACGAATTCCCGATGCGCTCAGTCCGGAGCAGGGATTGGAAATACATCCGCAATCTCGACTCGTCGCGGGAATTCCACACCCACGTGGATCGCGCTGAACCCGCGCTCTACTGGAACTCTTGGGTGGAGAAGGCAAAAACGGACACGACCGCGAAGGCGGTAGTCGACCGCTACTTTCATCGCCCGGCAGAGGAACTCTACGATCTCGCCGCGGATCCGAACGAAGTCCAAAACCTCGCCACTGATCCCCATTACTCCGACCGCCTCGGACAAATGCGCACGCAGCTCGATGAATGGATGCGTGAACAGAATGATCAAGGACTGGCAACGAAGCGCCAGGGGCAGTGAACAGAGCCGGACCCCGAAGGATGCGGCAGGTGGGGCACTGCAAGTGAATTCTGCGCGGGCGCGTGTGTAATATTCTGTTTTCCCGCTTGCGCCGCGCGCGTGGCTTTGCAGCCTTCACGGCCTCTTTCCACATGCTCGAAAACCACGTCCTTAAGATTGCCACAGAACTCTCCATCCACCCGCGCCAGGTCGCTGCGACCGCGGTGTTGCTGGAGGAGGGCGGCACGGTTCCCTTCATCGCGCGGTATCGCAAGGAGCGTACTGGCGAGCTGGATGAGGTGAAAATCATGAGCATCCGTGACCGACTGGAGCAGCTCGAGGAACTGGACAAGCGCAAGGAGAGTGTGGTGGCCTCGCTGAAGGAGCGTAATTTGCTGACAGAGACGCTCGCCGCGAAAGTCGCAGGCGCGGAGACAATGACGGCGCTGGAGGATATCTACGCACCGTTCCGCCCGAAGAAGCGCACGCGTGCGACGATGGCGAAGGAGAAGGGGCTGGAACCCCTGGCCGAGTTGATTTGGTTGCAAGACCCGGCCACGGATGTGCAGGCCGCCGCGAAGGAATACGTGGGGCGCGAATGGCAGATCGACGACAAGAAGGACACCTTCAAAAACGCCGAGGAGGCACTGGCCGGGGCCCGCGACATCATCGCGGAAAAAATCTCAGACGACGCCACAGCCCGCGCACGCATGCGTGCGCTGTATTTGGAGAAAGGCACGATTCGCTCAAAGGTGCTCACGGGCAAAGAGGAGGAGGGTGCGAAGTTTAAGGACTACTTCGACTGGAGCGAACCGGCGTCGAGTTCACCCTCGCACCGCGTGCTCGCCATGCGGCGTGGTGAGTCGGAGGGCATTCTCGTGTGCCGGCTCACGCCGGATGAGAACGAGGCAAGCGCACTGCTCGAGTCGCTTTTTGTTAAAGGCAAATCTCCCGCGGCCATGCAGGTGCGCGAGGCCGCCATCGATTGCTACAAACGCCTGCTCGGCTTCGCGATGGAGGGCGAGACGCGCATGACAGTGAAGAAGCGGGCGGACGAGGAGGCCATCAACGTCTTCGCGAGCAACGCGCGCGAAGTGCTTCTCGCGGCACCGCTCGGGCAAAAGGCGGTGCTCGGCATCGACCCCGGCTTCCGCACCGGATGTAAAATCGTGCTGCTCGACAAGCAGGGCAAGCTCATCGGTAACGACGTGATTTTCCCCGAGCGCGAAACGGAACTCGCGACGCGCATGATCAAGACGGCCGTGCAGCGCTTCAATGTGGAGGCCATCGCCATCGGCAATGGCACGGCATCGCGCGAAACGGAGTCGTTCATCCGCAGCCTCGGGCTGCCATCGAATATCCCCGTGGTGATGGTGAACGAAAGCGGTGCGTCGATTTACTCGGCAAGCGACGTGGCACGGGAGGAATTTCCGAATCACGACATCACGGTGCGCGGCGCGGTGAGCATTGGCCGCCGCCTCATGGACCCGCTCGCGGAACTCGTGAAGCTCGACCCGAAAAGCATCGGTGTGGGGCAATACCAGCACGACGTGGATCAAAGCGCGCTGAAGAAGCAGCTCGATGACGTGGTGGTCTCCTGCGTGAACAGCGTGGGCGTGGAACTGAACACCGCGAGCAAGCATCTGCTCACCTACATCTCCGGCCTCAATTCCCGCGTCGCCGCCAATGTGGTGGCGCACCGCGACGAGCACGGCGCATTCAAATCTCGCAAGGAACTACTCAAGGTCGCCGGCCTCGGGCCAAAGGCGTTCGAGCAGGCTGCGGGATTCCTGCGCATCCGCGGCGGCGAGCATCCGCTCGATGGCAGCGGCGTCCACCCCGAGCGCTATGAACTCGTGGAGCGCATGGCTTCCGACGTCGGGTGCACGGTGCCGGAACTGCTCGCCGACTCAACCAAACGCGCAAAGCTCGACCTTAAGAAATACGTCACCGAGGACGTGGGACTTCCCACGCTTACCGACATCGTAAAGGAACTCTCCAAGCCCGGTCGCGACCCCCGCGCACAGTTCGAGGTATTCAGCTTCGGCGACGTTCACACCATGAACGACCTCAAGCCCGGCCAGAAGCTGCCCGGCATCGTGACGAACGTCACGGCGTTTGGGTGCTTCGTCGATGTCGGCGTGCACCAGGATGGCCTTGTCCACATCAGCCAGCTCTCGGACGACTTCGTGAAAAACCCCGCCGACGTGGTAAAGCCCGGCCAGAAAGTCACCGTCACCGTGCAGGAGGTGGACATCGCCCGCAAACGCATCGCCCTTTCCATGAAGAGCAACGCGACCGTGGAGGCACAGCGCAAGCCCGGCCAAAAGCCGGAGGCCGGCAAGCGCGACGTCGCCAAGCACACAGGCGGCGGCGGTGGTGGTGGGAATCAAGGTGGCGGTGGAGGAGGAGGTAACGCCTTCGGTGGAGTCGACTGGTTCACACTTGCCCAGAAGAAGAAGTAGTCGTGCACTTAGCTCCGCATCAGGCGGAATGAACGGCTAAGCTTAGCAAGAGCGTTCGTAAAACTCAGCGCGTCCTTTGTAGAAGACGGTGTATACCGCCTAAAGGCGGGACTACGTACTGGCGCTCGGTCGAGATTTGTTCATCGTCACATCATGTCCTTCCGTTCGATTCTCTCCGCTCTCGTGACTCTTTCCACCACGCTCTTCGCCGCCGAGCCCCGGCAGGTGCTGCTCATTGGCCAGGGCTCGGATGGCCATCCGCCAGGCACCCATGAATTCATGGGCGGAGTGAAGGTAATGGAGGCGCTGCTCGCCCCATTTGCGGAAATCAAAACCCGCTCCGTAAAGGCCGAGGGGGCCTGGGCAGAAGGGCCCGCGGTGATCGACAAGGCGGATTGCGTGGTGTTGCTTGTAAGCCAGGGCGCGCAGTGGATGCAGGAAGACCCGCTCCGGCACGAGGCATTCAAGCGGCTCAAAGAGCGCAAGGGTGGCCTCGTGGCGCTGCACTGGAGCGTGGGCGCGAAGGATGCAAAGTTCATCCCCGGCCAGCTCGCGCTGCTTGGCGGCACGCGTGGTGGACCGCAGCGAAAATACAAAATCCTGGAGACCGGAGTGACCGTGCTGGAGCCAAAGCATCCGGTGGTCGCCGGCATCGCAAACTTCCGCATCAACGACGAGTTTTACTACCGCCTCGAGTTGCTGCCAAAAGACACGACGGGCTTCGTGCCCCTGCTCAGCGCGCTGGTGGACGGCAACGAGGAGCCCGTATGCTGGGCATGGGAGCGGCAGGACGGGGGTCGTTCGTTCGGCTACGTGGGCTTCCACTTTCACGAGAATTGGAAGCGCGAGGAATATCGCAAGCTCGCAACCAATGCGGTGCTGTGGACGCTCTCGCTCCCGGTGCCTGAGGGGGGCGCAAAAGTAGAGGTAAAGCCCGAGACATACGAGTTGAGATAAACGAGCCTTCGTCTTTCGATACTACGTTTGCTCCAGGGCTTGGGCGCCGGGGAGGGTTGCAGTTTTCACCCATTCAAGGGCCTCCTCGCGCGAAGTGAGTGCGCCCTCGAGTTGTCGCGTCGACACCGCATCCAGGATTTCCTTGTAGCGTGGGCCGGGCGAGATTCCGAGTGTCTTCAAATCGTGACCGGTCAGCAGTGGCGGCGGAATGAGCGGCGCGGAGGCAAATTCCTCCCTCTTGGTTCGCAGAAAGTCGTAGTTGGAAAGATCTCCATTGCTACTGGAGCAATCCACACGATGCAATTCCATCTCATCCTCAAAATCCGGGCGCGCCATGAATCGCTTCAGCTTTGCCACGCGCATGTCCTGCACGTGCATGAAGTGCATGTGATTCGCCACGATGGCCACGACCGCATCCGTTTCATCGCGGCTGAACCGCAGCCGGGTCATGATGATTTCCGCCATCTCGGCACCGAGTTTGTCGTGGCCGTTGAAGCGGATGCGCCCCGTTTCATCGACGGTGAATGTTCCCGGCTTGCCGATATCGTGAAACAGCACGCCAAATACAAGCCCGACGCTGACTTGCTCCGGCAGCAGACCGAGCATCGCCCTCGTGTGCACAAAAACGTCTCCCTCGGGATGAAATTGCGGAGGTTGCTCGCATCCGCGGAGAGCAGTGATTTCCGGAAGCACCTCGTGCATGAGGCCGCTCTCCACGAGCAGGTCGAACCCGCGCACCCGCGTGGGCGACGTAAAAATCCGCACCAATTCCTCGCGGATGCGTTCCGCGCTCACATCGTGGATGTCGCGCGCATGCTGGCACACGGCAGCCCACGTGGCCGGGTCGGTCTCAAATCCCAGCGACGCCGCAAACCGGACCGCACGCAGCAGGCGCAACTTGTCCTCGCGGAAACGGCTGGCGGCATCGCCAATGGCACGCAGCTTCCTGGCGGCGAGGTCGGCCCGGCCACCCACGTAATCGATCACCTCGTCTTTAAGTGGGTCGAAAAAGAGTCCGTTGATGGTGAAGTCGCGGCGCTCGGCATCCGTCTGCGGTGAACTGAAAGTGACATCGCTCGGACGGCGGCCATCCACATAGGCGCCATCGCTTCGAAAGGTCGCGACCTCAAAGTCGTGCCCTCGCTCATGCACCACGATGACCCCAAAATGCGCGCCCACTGCATAGGTGTGCGGAAACAACTTTTGCACCTGCTCAGGCCGTGCATCGGTCGCCACGTCGTAGTCCTTCGGCGATTTGCCCAACAGGGCATCGCGCACGCAGCCACCCGCGTAAAACGCGGTGAAGCCTGCGTCGCGAAGGCGCTGAACAATGGAACGTGCGGTAATCTCGAGAGACATCGAATCGCAAGCTTATAGCGGGGAAGGAGTGACACGGGAACATGGAATCGACGGTAGTTGTTGAAAAGGACCAGGGCTCCCTGCACTTCTTTCTTCATCCCGCGCCGATCCTGCGCATAGTCCCGCCATGCTTCTTGTGATCGATAACTACGACAGCTTCACCTACAACCTCGTACAGTACTTTGGCGAGTTGGGGGCAGAGCTGCTTGTGAAACGGAACGACGAGATTACCATCGATGAAATCTCCGCCCTCAAGCCAGAGCGCATCTGTATTTCGCCGGGCCCCTGCACTCCCAACGAGGCAGGTGTCTCCTGCGATGTGATCCGCACCTTTGGCCCTACGACCCCGCTTCTTGGCGTATGCCTCGGCCACCAGAGCATCGGCCAGGTGTACGGGGGGGATGTGGTTCGTGCCGGCCGCCTCATGCACGGCAAGACTTCTCCGATCATGCATACGGGGGTCGGTGTTTTTTCCGGCCTCCCCTCCCCGTTTGAGGCAACGCGATACCACTCGCTGCTGGTTAAAAGGGAGACATTCCCCGACTGCCTGGAGATAACTGCCGAGACAGCAGAGGGAGAGATCATGGGACTGCGCCACAAGGATTACCCGATTCAAG
>JAYUWZ010000823.1:0-6600 GCA_043753265.1 Verrucomicrobiaceae bacterium | reverse complement strand
CACCCATCAGCATCTCAGCGGGCTCGCTCATCCCGCGGCAGCAGGTGGCCGTCATCGGCTACCCGGCGCGCGACAGCCGCATCCCGGAGCAACAGTTGATGGAGGACATCTTTGGCAACGTGTATGACAAGAAGCGCCTGGCCCCCGGCGAAGTGATCACCGCCACGGATACCCAGGTGGAGCACGACTGCTCCACGCTGGGAGGGAATTCCGGATCGGCGGTAATCGATCTGGCGTCCGGGGATGCGGTGGCGCTGCATTTCGCCGGTCGCTTTTTGAAGGCCAACTACTCGGTCGCTGGCGCGGTGATTCTGGATCGCCTGGCGCAAATCGGCCGGAGCGGCCCCCGCCCGCGGCCCGAGAAGCCTGAGACGTCGCACGATGTGGTCGTGCAAACTCCCACGCAGACGGGCGGAGTGGCTGCAACGGATAACAGGATTACCGTGACAGTGCCGATCACGATCACGGTCGACGTGGGGGCTCCGAGCCAGCCGCAATCGGTGCGAGTAAAGGCTGCGAGCCACACCCCGCCGCAACCGGCCTCGAAGGACGACGAGGTCTTTACCGAGGCGCGGCCGCAGGACTATGCGGACCGCGAAGGCTACGACCCCAAATTCCTCGGAGTGAAGGTGCCGCTGCCGGAGGTGGAGAGGGATGCGGATGATGTGCTGAGCTTTACGGAAGGGGGGCGCGACGAGACAGTGCTGAAGTATCACCACTACTCGGTGGTGATGAGCAGCAGCCGGAGGATGTGCTTTTTCAGCGCGGTGAATATTGATGGCAAACTCTCGAAGAAGACCACGCGGAGGGGATGGCTGATGGACCCGCGCATTCCCAGCGAGGCGCAGATCATGAAGGAGTGCTACGGCGACCCGCCGAAGTTCAGCCGCGGGCATATGACGCGCCGCGAAGATCCCGCCTGGGGAGGCGACGATGACGAGGCGGATCTGGGCAATCGCGACTCCATGCATGTGACCAATACGGTGCCGCAGTTGCAGGTATTCAACGGCGGGGTGTGGCTGGGACTGGAGGACTATGCCCTGCAAAACGCCCGGCGCGACAAGATGCGCATCACCGTGTTCACGGGGCCGTATTTCCAGTCCACAGACAAGAAGGAGCATGGCGTGCTCATTCCGGTGCGGTTCTGGAAGATCATCGCCTTCATCCATGATGGGACCGGCAAGCTTTGCGCGACGGGCTACGAGATGTCGCAGCAGGATGCGCTGGATGGGCGGGAGTTTGTCTTCGGCCAGCACAAGACCACGCAGATTGCCATCAGCGCGATCGAAGCGGAGACGGGGATTTCCTTTGGCAAACTGGCAGAGATCGACCCGCTCGCCAATGCGGAGGAATCGCGCTCGCAGCCACTGACGCACACGGACGGGATTCGATTTGTGTGACGGGGTGGCGCATGGTCGGCAAACGATGGGGCGGGCTTTCAGCCCTCATCCTTCCTCGGGAGCGATCCTGGGGCGCTGCCCCAGGCTGGGATAGAATCGCGCCGTTGGCGCTCATTACATCACCTCGCTTCTCCCCCGGCTCTATTTGGCTCAGCGCCGGGGGGCAGGGCTGCATTTTATTTGCGGCGTAGAGGGGTGCTCGCTCAACTTGCCGATCTGTGAGCCGCATTCCGCCGAATCAACTCGTTTCGATTTTCGCCCTTCTGGCAGCTTTGTTTGTGGTTCACGTGGTCAACGCGCTTTTTGGAATGGGGTTGACCCAGTTTGGTGTGATTCCGAGAACGGTTGTCGGGCTGCGTGGCATTTTGTTCTCTCCTCTTCTGCACGGGAGTTGGGCGCATCTTCTCTCGAACGCTGCGCCTTTGGCGGTGGTGCTTGGCCTGCTTGCATTCGCCAGGGGGATTGCGCTTTGGCCGATCGTCGGCGCGATCTGGGTCGGGAGCGGGATTGCCGTATGGCTCGTTGGCCGGCCCGGCTCCGTCCAGGTGGGTGCCAGCGGAGTGATTTATGGTCTTGCCGCTTTCCTGCTGGCTACAGCCTGGTTTCAGCGCGACCTCAAATCCGCCCTGGCAGCGCTCGTCTTTATGGTGCTCTACGGCGGGATCGTGTGGGGAGTTTTCCCAACCCGGCAGGGTGTTTCGTGGGAGGGTCACCTGTCAGGCGCGGTCATTGGTGTGATTGTGGCGATGCTCTACGCTGCGCCGCACACCCGGCGGTGACTCACGCTGGGCGGCAAGAGCGCCTTCCAGATCGCCGCGAGTTGGCAGGGTGAGCATACCACCCACGCTGGAACACCTTATTCCCGCGCGGCACTGTCCGTCTTGATATCGGCGAAGTGGCGCTTCCGGCATTCCGGGCAAATGCCGTGGCTGAATTTCGCCTCGCTGTTCTCCTGAACGTAGATCTCGAGCTGGTGCCAGTTTCCGGCCTCGTCGCGAACGTCCTTGCACCAGGAACAGGTGGGCAGAATGCCGCGCAGGATTTTCACCTCGTTCAGCGCCTGTTGCAGTTCGCCGATGAGGATTTCCTTTTCGCGCTCCACCTTTTTGCGGCGCTCGATTTCCTGCTGGGCGAGGGAGAGCTCGTGGCGCGCTTCTGTGACTTCCTTGAGAATCGCGAGTACTGGCCGGTGCTCGATGACGAGGCCGAACTTTTTATTTTGCCGGGCAAGGTAGAAGTAAAGGAACGGGTAGGCGAAAACGCAGATGATGAAGCGGCTGAGCATGGTGCCGGTCAGAATCTGCGTGTACGCGGGTGTGCCCAGGAAGGCGCCGGTGGTGAAGAGCAGCACGTCCAGCCACATCACGCCCAGCAGCGTGAGAAAGGAGCGCAGCCAGAGCGGGAAATTGATCCGGGGCTTGCCCAGAAACTCCCAGGAGATGGCGAGAAATATGAGGTCGGCTATGGTGGCGACAACCGAGGCGGTGTTGATGCGCAGGCTGGGAATCGGCACATGGCCGATCGGCGGGGAGTCGGAGAGTTTGATCTGCGTGTGCAGGATCAGCGCGATGACGGGTACGATGATGGAGATGCCCGCCACGGTGGAAATGGCGATCCGCGTGGCCCGGGGGCCGTCAAAGACGTAGACAACGAAAATGCCGAGGAGCAGCGCGGTGTAAAAAACCGTGGAGCCGACCATGAGTTCCACACCGGGCAAACTCACCTTCACCCCGGCGTCGGTGACCCAGGACATGACGGCGGTAATCCCCCCGAGCAGCGCGTAAAAATGTGCGAGCCCGACGCGATTGCGCAGCGAGTGGGCCCAGAGCACGATGAGGTAGACCGCCATCGCCTCGCCAATGAGGATGAAGAGCTCGCCCTTCATGGGTGGATGGCATGCCTGCGGCCCGATGCGCCCTTCACCCAGTGGTTCTGAGGGGGCTTTTCGCCCATGTGTTTCCCTCCCGTTTCAATGGCGCCCGCAAGCCGGCGCGCAACTCTTGTTTGCATGTTAAAGGGGTCAACGAAAGGGTGAAAAGGGAGAAGGGCGCACCATCGCATCGGTGCCGAAAGGCACCACCGGTGACAACAAGAAAGGCGCTTTGGTTTCAGGGAGCTGGGCCTGGAGGTCAGCGACGATGGGGCAGGCCTTTCACCATCTCAACCACGCGCTGAAGTTACCATACTCCTCAATAAGGGTACGCGTCGAAAATAGCCCGTTCGGATCTGCACGACCTCCCTTAACAAAGCCGCTTCTTCGGTCTCCTCCAGGAATCCCCCAGCCTGTTCACCGGCCAGCCCATCTGATGCCGCATCCCATTGCGACACCGCACCCAGACCGCTGACCTCCAGTTCGTTGCGCACACGGAACTGCCAATCCAGCACCGGTCTGCCCACGCGTTCAATCACCCCCCGCAATCGCTCCGCCGTCCATCCACTCTTTGTCGGCAAATGAAGCACCAAAGGCTCCAATCTCCAGCCTTCCTCCAGCAGCCCATACATGACGTCCAACCGCGCACGCAAAGCCAACCGCTCCTCAGCGTCCAATAGCTCCTCCACTGTCTTCAATAGTGCCGCATGTTCCACTTTCCAAAGGCGAAACGCCAGCACACCCACGACGACTGAAAACGCGAACGCCGACACCGACACCCACCACGGCAAATATACCGCCAAAAAACCCAACCCAGCAATGAACAGCACTACTGCAAAATCGCTCATCCTAAACTCCCGCCAATGAGTGCCCACCCGAGAGAAAAAAACCTTCACATCGGCGAAAAACGAAGGGCGATCGTCAACCATTGACGAACTTACAAAACCTATCCGGCGGCGTTCAATTTTATTCACATTTAAACCTTTGAACCACCGCAATCCTGGTCGAAGGCAAGGGTCGGCAGGCTCACTCGCAGGATCGTAATTACCTCATCCTCACGATGTCATACTGCTGCTAATGACGTTGGCCCTTGAGCGAGCTCGCAAAGGCTGGTGGGTGTGCTGAAATTTACGCGGGCGTGCTTCTGCGCGCACAGACGGGGCGTAGGCAGAGCGATAGTGTTGGTGAAGATTTCGCTCCCACCAAGCTTGCCTTCCCCGGCAAGCCAGGAGTCGCGGAGCGTGACGGTACAGCCGTTCCAGACAACTTTATTCTCACCATGAAACTTTTTGCCGCTGCACTCGCTCTGCTTGTCCCTCTCGCCCATGCGGTGCCGCCGCGTGATGCGGTGTTGCTGGATGCGGCGGAGCTGCCTTTGAATTACCGGCTGCACGTGGAGTTTTCCACGCCAGCCGCGGGTGCGGTTCGCCTGGGCAAAGACTTTGTGGTGCCGCTGGCGAATGGGGTGACGCACGATGTGGCGGTGGAGCATCCGGCGAAGGGCGCGCCGGTGCTGCGGGTGTGGTCGGACGGGAAGCTGGTGCGCGGGCCGGAGGAAGTGGCGGGGCTTTTGCAAAATGGCGCGCAGGATTTTCCGGATGCGAAAATAGATTTCGGCGCGGACTTCACGGTGGCGGCGAAGTTTGAGTCGACCGGCAGCGGCACGTTGTTTTCGAAGTGCGCGCC
Organism: Verrucomicrobiaceae bacterium; assembly: GCA_043753265.1. Taxonomy (GTDB): domain Bacteria; phylum Verrucomicrobiota; class Verrucomicrobiia; order Chthoniobacterales; family Chthoniobacteraceae; genus SXWH01. The sequence goes on along the minus strand of JAYUWZ010000823.1, from coordinate 1,644 downwards.
CACGGGTAAATGGTCGCCGGGCTCGAAGGCGCTTTTCATTCGCGGGGGGCGGCTGGTGTACGACATCGGCTGGCTGGGCGCGATGACGGGGGGAGGGAAGGTGGACGATGGGAAGCCGCACACTGCGGTGCTGACGGTGCGTGGAGGCGCGGCGCGACTGTGGCTCGATGGGAAGGTCGTGGCGGAGAAGGGAGAATTCACGAAGCCAGATGTGACCGGCCACGTGCTGAAGGTGGGACGCGCTGCGCCGGACTTTGCGGGGGATCTCACGAAGGGAAAAATCGGCGAAGTGCGCGTGTGGGCGCGGGCGCTGCCGGATACGGAAACCGCGCTGCTTTTCAAAGCCGCTGGCGCAGGGGCAAACACGCCAGACTTTGCCCATACGCCGGGGAGCGGCGGTGGCCGGCCCGTGATCGAACCAGCAGCGGGCGTGACGGTGCGCGAGGCATGGATGCAGGCGCTGGAGCGTACGGACCACGCGGAACTCGTGCGTGGATGGGATAACAAGGCACTGGAGGAAGGGCGGCAGATTTACAACACGCTGTGCGTGGTCTGCCATGGAACGAAGGAGCAGCCGGGCTCGCTGCCGACGGCGCTGCGATTTGCCGAGGGACCTTTCAAAAATGGGGCGGACCCCGCCTCGATGTTTTCCACGCTGACGAAGGGCTTTGGCCAGATGGTGGCGCAGCCGCAGTATACGACGGCGCAGAAATACGCGGTGATTCACTACATCCGCGAGGCGTTCCTGCGTCCGCACAACCCCTCGCAACTCGTGGAGATAACGCCCGCATACGTGGCCTCGCTGCCCAAGGGACTGGCACGCGCGGAGGCGGAAAAAGAGGACCGCTCGCTCCCGCAATACAAGCGGATGGATTTCGGCCCGGCGCTGTTTTGGACGTATCAAATCGCGCCCGGGAACATCGCGCAGAAGGGTATCGCCATCCGGCTCGATGAGGGCCCGGGTGGCGTGAGCAAAGGGCGCGCGTGGATGGTCTACGACCACGACACGATGCGCGTGGCGACGGCGACGACGGGCGATTTTGTGGACTGGAAGGGCATCGCCTTCGATGGGAGTCACGGCACCCACACAGGGCTGACCGGGGAGCGCCATTTCATCAATCCCACCGGTCCCGGCTGGGCTTCGCCGGAGGGCAAATGGGACGACGAAGCGCGCATCGTGGGCAAGGACAAGCTGCGCTACGGGCCCCTGCCGCGCGAATGGGCGCGGTACGAGGGGATGTATGTGCACGGCAGCCGTGCCGTGATCGCCGCGAGCATCGGCGGGACGCGGGTGCTGGAATCCCCCGGCTGGCTGGACTACGGCACAACGCCCGTTTTCACGCGCACGCTGAACGTGGCTGCCGCAAAGGCGCCACTGCTGCTCCGGGTCGCGCCGGACTCGGTGAGTGTGGTGCTCGCGGGGGATGGTGCGCTGCGCAAGGAGGGCGGTTTTTGGGTGGCGTCGCTGCCGGGTGGCGCGAAGACGCGGCTCTTTATCTCGCGCGCAGATGCAGGGTCGCTTGAGGCGCTGGCAAAAACCATCACCTCGCCAACCGATCTCACACCGCTGACCAAGGGCGGGCCACCCCAGTGGACGCAGGAGGTGACGACGACCTCGGAAGCGGGCAAGGCAGACGGCGCATT
>JAYUWZ010000822.1:0-3074 GCA_043753265.1 Verrucomicrobiaceae bacterium | reverse complement strand
GAACGGTGAGCCCTGCGGGAAGGCCCGTCGCCGAGTAGCCGAGCGTGCCGGTTCCGGCGATCGCCGCATTGATTTGCAGCGACACCACCGAGCCCACTTCGCTCATCTGCGCACCGGGGTTCGTCACCGTCGGCGAGGCATCCGCCACCACTTGAACCACCTTCGAGACGGAAAAGACCTCATTCCCATCCAGCGCAAAAAGCATCCAATAGCCCGGCAGCATCACGTTCAGGTTTGTGCGCGAAGTCAGTTCATACTTCCCTGGCTCCACCTCCGTGGCGGGCAGTTCGAGAAAGCGCAGATCCGTGCTCACGGAGTGCGTCTGCGAGTTCAGCCGGATGAACGTGAAGCGCGTCAGCCCTGGCGTTGCCTGCACGGTGAATTTTACTCCGGGTCCCACGCGATCCGGCGCTGCCGTGATCACCGGGCGCGTCGCGAAAGTGCCGTCCGCATTGAAGAGCGCCGCCGGCACATACAATTGCGCATCCGGGTGATCCACCGCCGCATTGCCGGCAAGGCCGCCGCCGCCGCTCCACACGCGGCCATCCGGCAGCAGGAATGCGAGCGAGTGGTAGGTACGCGACACCGAGATCGCCGCCGCCACGCGCCACTGGCCGGTGGTGGGATTCCAAATCTCCGTATCGAACACCGAGCCGCCGTCGTTGAACTTCACCCCCGTCGTGTTGCCACCCACCACCATCACCTCGCCATTCGGCAGGATGACCGAGTTTCCAAACGCGCGCGCATTCGCCATCTGCGAGGCCACGGTCACCGTGGGCGTGCCGCCAGTGATGTTCACCGTGTAAGCCTGCTTCGACGCCGTGCTGCCGCTCGGCGTGGTAAAGCCGCCCGCCACGAGCACCTTCCCCTCATCATACATCGTGAAGGATCCCTCCTTGGGGAAATGCGTGCCGGGCACCACGGGGCCTGCATTCGTCAGCGATCCACTGCCGGAAAGATTCACCCAGTGCATCGTGTCAGTAGGCCCACTGTGAAAGAGCCGCCCGTCCGGTGCGAGCATCAGGTGCGGATGCCACCGCTGGTCAAAGCCCGCCTCGCCCAGAATGGAATTCCAATCAATCCCCGTCAGGCGCGCCCAACCCGTTGCCGCCGTCCAGCGCTCCGTGGTGCGCTCGCCATTCGTGCCACTTGCGGTGAAGACGCGTCCATCCGGCAGCACCACGCTCGTGTTGTACCAGCGGCCATCGTTCATGTTCTGGATTGCCGACCATTGGTTCGTGCGCCAGTCAAACGCGCTCGACCACCGGTTGCACGTGCGCCCGCCATTGATGAGCACCCGCCCGTCGGGCAGCATCGCAGTGCCGCCGCAAAACATGTCGTGGCGGTTGTTGTTGATTTCCACAAACGCGCCCGTCGCCGGATTCCACACCGCTGCATATGTAAACTCCGGACCGCTGGGAAAGGAACTGCGCTGGTTTGAGGCAAAGGTGAGCAGCCGCCCATCTGGCAGCACCGCACCGGTCACGGGCACGTGCGGTGTCCAGGCTATCACCGGGCCCCAGGCGCCCTTCTGACTCACCACACTCGGCGCGGCGGCGAGAATCGGCTCCTCGCCCGGGCGCGCCTCCAGCATCTGCGGCTCCGGCGCGCGGGGAGGGGGAGTGGGAGCAAGCGCGGCGATCTCGGCGTGAAAGGCGTCATCCACCGCGTGGTCGTTTGGCTCGTCGGCGCGCAGTGTCGAGCACGCTGCGAGAATCGTGGCGGCGAGGATTGTGCGGGTTGTTTTCATCGGGCTTGGGCGGTCTCAGGCTTGGGTGGGAGGGGACGAATGAACTGCTCGTCGGTAAGTGTTTTCAGAAAAGCGATCAGCGCCCGTTTGTCCTCGGGGCTCAGGCCCAGGCCTGCCTCCGGGTGCTTGGCGAGATTCGGGTCGAGCGTCGCGCTGCGATGCACCCCGCGGTCGTAGTGCTCCACGACTTCCTCCAGCGTGGCGAAGCGGCCGTCGTGCATATACGGCGCGGTCACCGCGATATTGCGAAGCGAGGGCACCTTGAATTTCATGCGGTCCTGCACATCGCGAGTTACCTCCTCGCGCCCCAGGTCACCCGCGCCAGTGGCCGGTACCAGCCCGTTGTTCGCAAAGAGCCCGCTTGTGAAAAGATTGCCGCCATGGCAGTGAAAGCAGTCCGCCCCGCGCAGTCCCTTCGCCGGGTCGTGCTCGGTCACGAAAAGCTGCAACCCCCGGCGCTCCTCCGCCGTGAGCGTGTCGAGCTTGCGCGCCGCGCGATCAAATTTGGAATCCTGCGACACCAGCGTGAGAAGAAACTGCTCCAGCGCCAGCGCGATGCGCTCCTGAGTTACACCACCCTTGCCAAATGCCGCCTCGAACTGTGCGGGGTATCCAGCCTCCGCGCCCAGTTTCGCCACCACCCGGTCCAGCTTCTCATTCATCTCGTGCTTGTCCTCGATGGGCTGCAGCACCTGCTCGCGCAGCGACTTCGCGCGGCCGTCCCAGAAAAGGGACTGCGCCCACGCCAGGTTTTGCAGCGGCATCGAGTTGCGCCGTCCATCATGGCCCGCCGCCCCCGCGCTCACGCGTCGCGCATCGGAGAATGCGAAAGGCTGCCCGTGGCACGTCGCACACGTCTGCACGTTATTAATAGAGAGCCTCGGCTCGTGGAAAAGCCGCCGCCCCAGCTCCACGCCCTCCACGGTCAGCGGATTGTCTGCCGGAAGCGTCACGCGCGGGAGTCGCTGGGAAATCTCCAGCCGGTAGGGCGTCGTGCCCGGCACCGATGCCGCCGGGGTGGGGGATACGGCGAGGGGCTGAAAGCTGTCCGTCTTCACCGCCTCGACCCTGAACGCCCCCTCCACGTTCCTTTTCAACTTTGCCGCCAGTGGGTCGCCCTTCCGCGAGTGGGTCGACTCTCCATCACGAATGAAATCCACGCTCTCAAGAATGCGAGCGGCATTCAGAGAAATGCGAATGGTCACCGGCCCATCCCCGCGGAATTGCACCGGCAGCTCCACCTTCATCAGGTTCGCATCCGTCGCGATATGGTAGGAGTAGCCACCCTGGTTGCCATCCGGCCGCGTCCAGTGCCCTTCCAGTG